>JANMWQ010000681.1:0-3645 GCA_031394085.1 Rhizobacter sp.
CTTCGTGCCGACGCGTTGCAGCGAGCGCCCGCTGCGCTCATAGAACGCATCGGGCTGCTTCGCGGCTTCGGCCAGCAGCTGCGCCGCGGCTTTCTCGATGCGCGCTTCTTGCGTCGGCCCGAGCTCGACCAGCGCGTTGACGTAACTCGCGCCCCATTGCAGCCGCGTGGCTGGGCCTTCGCTTTTGTCGAAAGCCTGTTCGTACCAGTTCAGCGCTTCGGTCTTGTCGCCGCGCGCCTTCGCGTTGCTGGCGAGCGCGCTCATCAGGTAGTACGGCGAGTGGCTCTTCGAGAGGTTCGCTTTGAGCAAAGTGTCGGATTCGGCCCCGAGCCCCGCTTTTTCGAGCAGGTACGCGGCCGCGGTGATGACGGCCTGGCGCTCGTAGCCGTCGGTGATCTCACGGTCGGCTTTGGCGGTCTGCGCGCGGATGTCGGCGAGCAGCGGCTCGGGCAGCTTCGGCTTGACCGCTTTCGCGCCGTCACCTCGGGGCGCGTCGATCGTCGCGAGGTCGACCTGCGCGATCAGCGCGCCCATGCGGTCGGCACGCGACAAGCTCGTATCGGCCTCGAAGACCTTGAGCGCGGCGTCGAACGCGCCCAGCAGCGCGGCGCGCTGCGGCGAGCCCTTGACGCTGAGCGCACGCGTGATGTCGGTGGCGGCGTTGGTCAGCACGTCCATGTGGGTGCGCGCGGTGGGGGCGTCGGCCAGCACCTTCAGCAGCGTGGCTTGCGCTGCAGCGTCGGGCCTGGCCGGCTGCTTGTCGTCGACCGCGGCGAGCGCTTTGAGGCGCAGGCGCGTGGCGATCTCGGTGGGCTCGGCGGGGCAGGCATCGGCGAGTTGCTCGAGCAAGGCCGGCACGCCGTCTTTGGGCACGAGTTGCTGCTGGTCGGTGTCGAACGAGTAGAACGCGAGCAGGCGCCAGTCGTTCGGCGTGAGGCCCGCGCCGCCACTCTTGGCCTGCGTGAGCACTTCTCTCACCGGCTTCTGCGCGTTCATGCCGAGCGTCAGCACCTGCGTGTAGCGCTCGGCCTCGACCTCACCGGGCAGCCGTGTCAGCTCGGTGCCTTGCGGGTTGAACAGCACCATCGTCGGGTAGCCGCTGACCTTGAATCGGGCGCCGAGTTTTTGCGCGCCGGGGCTGTCGCCGTCGATGTAGACCGGCACGAAGGCGCGCGACCGCTCGATGAAATCCTGCCGGTTGAAGAGGGTGGCCTTGACCTGATTGCACGGGGGGCACCATTTCGCGCCCCAGTAGACGAACACCGGCTTGGTCTCGGCCCGGGCCCGCGCGAACGCGGCGTCGACCTCGGCATCGTTGGAGGCGTACCTCCACGCGATGCTGGCATCGACGTGGTCGGCTGGCTTCGCTGCGGCGATGGGCGTGGGCGCGGCAGCGACCGATGGCGCGACGACCTCGGCCGGTTTCGAGCAGCCGGCGAGCAGCGCGGTCGACGCGACGACGATGGCCACGGTGGTCAGTACGGGGTGGGAGGTGCGAAACATCGAAAGGCTCCTGGCAGAAGTGCGCAGTGTAGGGATCGGCCGAGCAGCGCGGGCGATCAGTCGACCGGCGCGGGCGCCTCGCGCACCGGGTCGTTCGGCTTTCCCGAAGCGTACTGCGCCACGGCAACGCCAGCGAGCGTCAGCGCCGCGCCGGCGAGTTTGGCGCCGGTGTAGCGCTCGCCCGTCAGCGCCCACGCGACGAGGCCGGCCACCGGCGGCATCAGGTACATCAGCGGCGCGCTGCGGGCCACGCCGCGCACCGCGTTGACCCAGCCCCAGACCAGCCAACCCAAAAACGCCGAGATCAGCACGGCGTAGCAAAGGCCCAGCCAGATCACCGGGCGCACCGCGCTCCAGTCGACCGCGAGCCCGGCCGGCAGGCTCAGCAACACGACCGGGCCGCTGCCGAGCAGCGTCGCGTAGGTCATCACGGTGACGCCGCCGTGGCGCTCGATCAACGGCTTGGCGCTGACCGTGTAGTACGAGAAGAACGACGCGGCGACGAGCAAGGTGAGGTCGCCGCCGCTGGCCTGCCAGTGGCCGCCGAGGAGTTTGTCGGAGAGGAACACGAGCACCCCGGCGCAGGCCACCGCAACCCCGGCGACCTGCCCGCGCGTCAGTTGCTCTTCGCCCTGCCAGCGCAGGATCAGCAACGTGAACACCGGCCCGCAAGCCAGGATCAGCGAGCTCGAGAACGCCGTCGACCAGTGGATGCCGTAGGTCACGAGGCCGACATGCAGCAAGTGCCCGGCCAGGCCCAGTTTGAGCAGCGCGAACACATCGGCGCGCGGCAGGCGCGGCCACGCGCGCCCGTAGCGCCACAGCAGCAGCGCGGCGGCCGCGGCCGGCATCATCAGGTAACGCGCGAACAGAAAACCGCCCGGCGACAGCGCGGTGAATACCGCCTTTTGCACGCTGAAGTTCGCGCCCCAGACGGCGACCATCGCGACCGCCGCCCACAGCGCCTGGCGGGCGCGATCGGGCGCGTGCGCCTGCGCGGGTGCCTGCGCGGGTGCCTGTTCAGCCACGCTTGTTGTAGACCGTCTTCGGCGTGTGCACCTGCGGCGCGAACGGGTTCACGACCACGAGGTCGTCGAACTGTGCGCCGCTCTGGAAGTCTTCGGAAAAGAGCGTCGTGCAGCCGGCGTCGAGCGCGGCTTGCAGGATCAGCGCGTCCCATGCCGAGAGCTGGTGGCGCTGGCTCAGCGCGAGGCCGCGCAGCACGGTGTCGGCACTTGCCGGCACGACGCGTTCCTGCGCGAAGGTGGTCACCACTTCGAGCGCGTCGGCCGCGCCGAGCCGCTTCTTGCGGGTCAGCGTGACGTAGAGCTCCTGCAGCACTTGCGTGCTCAGCACCATGTCGCGCGCACTCATGTGCTCGGTGACGAGTTGCTGCGCGAGCGCCTGCTTGTGCGGCTCGGCGCGGTCGAACACGTAGACCAGAACGTTGGTGTCGAAGAAGCAGCTCACCGCGAGCCGAGCCCCGCGTACAGCGCCTCGCGGCCGGGCCAGAGCGGCTCGTCGGCCGCGTGCACTTTTTTCGCGAGCACCTTGATGCGGGCGATGCGCGCATCGGCATCGCCCGCGCCCTGCGCGAAGGCCTCGATCGCCTGCCGGCAAATCTCGTTGACGCTGGTGCCTTGCTGCACCGCCTTGATGCGGGCGGCGCGCAGCAACTGGTCGTCGACGGCAATCGTCATGTTGGCCATGGCAGGCTCCTGTGATGACACGGGATCAGTGTAACACTGAGTCCGTGGTGGTCATGTCGCCGGTTTGTCGCTCAGCGCCTTCAGGTTGTCCGTGAGTTCCTTGCTCATCGGCGCGTTCAGGTTGATTCCCCTCGGCGGGATCGGCGACATGAACCACTTCGTGTACATCTTCGCGAACTCGCCGCTGCTGATCAGGCTGGCCAGCGTGCCGTCGACCAGCTTCTTGAACGCCGGGTCGTCGAGCCGCAGCATGATCGCGTAGGGCTCGACCTGGATCGGCTCGCCCACCACCGCGAGCGAGGCCGGGTTCTGGCTGCTGGCGCGCAGGCCGTACAACAGGATGTCGTCCATGCCGAACGCGACGGCGCGGCCGCTCTCGACCAGCAGCGCCGATTCGGCGTGGTCTTTCGCGGCGACCAGGTCGATGCCGAGC
>JANMWQ010000694.1:0-1928 GCA_031394085.1 Rhizobacter sp.
TCAGGCCGGGTTGGTCGGCCACGCCAGCCTCGCGCGGGCTCGGCTTCATCAGCTGCTCGATCTGCTCGGCTTCATCGGCGAAGTGGTAGCGCAGCATCAGCCGGCCGAGGTTCTGCAGCACCGCGATCAGGTACACGACCTGCGCGTCGTAGCCTGCCGGTCGCAGCGCCTGCGCGGTGTGGCCGGCCAGCCGAACGCGATCGAGCGTGATCTGCATCGCGGCGGCCTGCGGCTCCGAGAGCGGCCCCGGCCACGCGCGCAGCGTGTTGGCCGCGAGCCGCACGCCGTTGACGCCGATCAGCGAGATGATGCGGCGCAGCGTCAGCACCGGCCCGTTGCCCTGGATCTGCGTGCCCTGCACCTGGGCCGAATTCAGTGTGCGCAGCAGCTCGAAGCTGAGCGCCATGTCGGCCAGCACCTGGTCGGCGATCTCATCCGTGCGCTGGCTCTCCAGGCTGGTGACCTTCGCGACGCGCGCCGCCAGACCCGGCAGCGCCGGCAGGTGGCCGACGGTGCGCAGCCGGTCGAGCAGCAGCGCGACCGGCCCGCCGCCGTCTTCGGACTGCGCTTCGAGCCAGCCGGTGAGCGCACCGAGCAAGGTGCGCGTGCTCTGGTAGCGCAGCCGCTCCTGCCCCGAGGTGCAGCGGTTCGCGATCGCACGCAGCGCTTCGGGGATCGGCAGCGGCGTGCTCCACGGCAGCCGCACGAGTTCGCGGCCGAGCGGCGCGATGCGGGCCAGCACCAGCGCCGTGTCGGGCTGTTCGAGCGCCGGCTGGCCGGTGAGCAGGTGCTGCAGCAGCACGCCGCAGGCCAGCAGGTCGCGGGCCGCCGCAGCGCGTCGTGCGCGCAGTTCGACCGGGTCCATCGCCATGGCGCGCTCGTTCGACTTGGCGCGAGCCACCTGCTGCACACCCCCCGCATCGACTGCGGTGCCGAGTGCCATCAAGCTGACGCCGCCGCGCTCGTTGATCAGCACGCTGTGAAGCTGCGGGTCGAGGTGCGCGATGCCGGCTTCGTGCGCGAACGCCAGGCCGTGCAACAGGTCGCAGACCCAGCCGACGACCTCGGCCGGCTTCGGGTTCGGGTGCAGCGCGAGCCACTCTTTCAGCGTCACGCCCTGCCCGCGCTCGACCGCGACGAACGGCCAGTGGTCCTGCACGCCGACCTCGGCCACAGGCGCGAGGTTCGGGTGGTTCAGCCGCGCGGCGAGGCGCACCTCGCGCAGCCAGTGGTCGAGCGCCGGCGCGTCGGGCGGCTGCACGCGCGGCAGGGTCAGAATCACCTCGGCGGCGCTGAGCGGATCGAAGGCGAGCCAGACCATCGCGCCGGTGCTCTTGCCCAGCAGCCGGCGCAGCTCGAAGCGGCCGAACGCGCGGGTCGGGTGGGCGTGGGTCGGCGCGTGGGCCTGGGTGGGGTTGGAAGGCAAGGCGGGTGCGACC
Source organism: Rhizobacter sp. (assembly GCA_031394085.1). Classification (GTDB taxonomy): domain Bacteria; phylum Pseudomonadota; class Gammaproteobacteria; order Burkholderiales; family Burkholderiaceae_C; genus LMDS01. Next base: position 1,440 of record JANMWQ010000694.1, read on the forward strand.
ATCGAGAGCGTGAAGAAGTTACCCGATTGAAACGCGACCTGCCTCGAGCCGGTGCGCCGATCAGTGGGCGCATCACCCGCCAGATGGCGGGATTGCAGCGATGAATCAGCCGATCTCGACGACGCCGCCGGCACCGGTGATGAAAGCGCAGCGCACCGCTTCGCCAGGCTGCGCGCGCTGCACGGCGTCGCGATAGCGCAGCAGCTGATCGCGGTAGGCCGCGAGCTGCTGCGGAGCGTGCTGGAGCTTGTAGTCGAGCACCCACCAGACGGCTGCAGGGGCGTCGCCGAGCTGCACCAGGCGGTCGATGCGCAGCAACTCGCCGCCCTCGCTGACCGGCACCTCGTTACCGGCCCAGCGCAGCTGCGGGCCACCGAAGAATCGTGCGCAGTCGGGGCTGCGCAGGATGGTCTGCGCGAGTTGCGCGACCGCGGCGGGCGGCGCGCCGAACTCGATCGCGGCGGCCTGCGCGAGATCGGCCAGTTCGGC
>JANMWQ010000720.1:0-2657 GCA_031394085.1 Rhizobacter sp.
CCCGTTCGTCGAACCCGCCAGCTTCGCCGGCCGCATGGCCGCGTTGCCGATGCGCAGCAAGCTCAGCATGGCGCTCGGCGTGGCCGCACTCGCCGGCGTGGTGCTGGCGATGACGCTGTGGAGCAGCAAGGGCGACTTCAAAGTGCTGTACGCGAACCTGTCCGACAAAGACGGCGGCGCCGTCATCGCGCAGCTCTCGCAGATGAACGTGCCCTACCGCATGAGCGAAGGTGGCGCGGCGATCCTGGTGCCTGCGCTGCAAGTGCACGACCTGCGCCTGAAGCTCGCGACCGCCGGCCTGCCGAAGGGCTCGGTCTCGGGCTACGAGCTGATGGACAGCGCGCGCTTCGGCCAGACGCAATTTCAGGAGCGCCTGACAGCACAGCGCGGGCTGGAAGGCGAACTCACCCGCTCGATCACCTCGATGGCCGCGGTCGCCAACGCCCGTGTGCACCTGGCACTGCCGAATCAGAACGGCTTCTTTCGCGAGCAGCAAAAGCCGAGTGCCTCGGTGCTGCTGACGCTGCACCCAGGCCGCGCGCTCGACCGCGCTCAGGTCGCGGGCATCGTGCACCTCGTCTCGAGCAGCGTGCCCGAGCTCGATCCGAAGGCCGTGAGCGTGCTCGACCAGACCGGCGCGCTGCTCACCGCCAGCGGCGACGGCCAGCCCAACGCGGGCCTCGACGCGCAGCAGTTGCAGTACGTGAACCAGGTCGAGACCGGTTACGCCAAACGCATCCTCGCGCTGCTCGAGCCGATCGTCGGCCGCGATAATTTGCGTGCCACGGTGGCCGCCGACATCGACTTCTCGCAGACCGAAGCCACCTCGGAAGAGTTCCGGCCGAACCAGGGCGCCGAGGCCAAGGTGTCGATCCGCAGCCAGCAGGTGTCGGACCAGCCCGGCGGCACCGGCGCGCAGCCCAGCGGCGTGCCGGGCGCGGCCTCGAACCAGCCGCCGATCGCGGCGACCGCGCCGCTGGTCGGCGCCTCGCAGCCGCTGCAAACGGCGCAAGGCGGCTCGGCCACGCCAGGCACCAGCGGCCGCCGCGATGCGACGACCAACTACGAAGTCGACAAGACCGTGCGCGTCACGCGCAACGCGAGTGGCAACGTCAAGCGGCTGAACGCGGCCGTCGTCGTCAACAACCGCTCGGTGACCGATGCCAAGGGCAAGACGACGCAGGTGCCGCTCTCGGTCGACGAAATCGACAAGCTGACCGCGTTGGTGCGCGAGGGCATCGGCTTCAACAAGGACCGCGGCGATTCGGTCAAGGTGATCAACGCGCCGTTCAAGGTCGAGCCCGTCACCGTCGTCGACGTGCCGCTCTGGAAGAACCCCGATGTGATCGACATGCTGCGCAGCCTGGCGGTGCCGGCGGGTTTGGCGCTGATCGGCTTGCTGGTGTTCTTCGGCCTCGTGCGCCCTGCCCTGAAAGCCGCACTCGCACCGGTGCCTGCGGTGCCTGGTGCCACGCTGACCGCGGTCGTCGACGACATGCAGGTGCTGCCCGCGCTGCCGGCACCGAAGAGCGTCGAGCACCTCGCGCAGGCCAAGGCACTCGCGAAAGAAAACCCGGCCGCCGTGGCGGGCATCGTGCGCGGCTGGGTGAGCGGCGAAGCCGTCGGCGCCAAGGTCTGACCGCAGCCCTGCCCACCGCACCAGAACGCACAAGAACGCCAAGGAACAACACGTGGACGAAACGGGTTTGGAGAATGCAGCGATCCTGCTGATGTCGCTCGGCGAGGAAGAAGCCGCCGGCGTCTTCAAGCACCTGACGCCGAAGGAGGTGCAGGGCCTGGGCGAGACGATCCAGAAGATGAAGCAGATCTCGCGCGAGCGCGTCGACGGCGTGCTGGCGCTGTTCAACGCCACCGCCGCCGACCAGAGCATGCTGGTGAGCGACACCGACGAATACGTCAAGGCCGTGCTGCGCAAGGCGCTCGGCGACGACAAGGCCAACCTGCTGATCGACCGCATCATGCAGGGCGGCGACACCGCCGGCATCGAGAGTCTGAAGTGGATGGACCCGGCCTCCGTCGGCGAGTTGCTGCGCATCGAGCACCCGCAGATCGTCGCGGCGATCCTGGTGCACCTCGATTTCGACCAGGCCGCCGATGTGCTCAAGACGTTTTCGGAGCGCCAGCGCAACGAGGTGCTGGTGCGTGTGGCCACGCTCGACGGCATCCAGCCTTCGGCGCTGAAAGACCTCAACGAAGTGATGGGCCGCGTGCTCGCCGGCGGCGAACGCAGCCGCAAGACCACGCTCGGCGGCGGGTAGGCCGCGGCCGAAATGATCAACCTGATGGGCACGAGCGTCGAGACCGCCGTGCTCGACTACATCCGCGAAGCCGACAACGACCTCGCGCAGAAGATCATGGACAACATGTTCACCTTCGACGATCTCGAGAAGATCGACGACAAGGGCATTCAGGCGCTGCTGAAAGAAGTGCAGAGCGAGTCGCTCGTGATCGCGCTCAAGGGCGCGACGCCGGAGATGCGCGAGAAGGTGTTCAAGAACATGTCGACCCGCGCCGCCGAGACGCTGCGCGAAGACCTCGAATCACGCGGGCCGGTGCGGGTCTCGGAGGTCGAAGCCGAGCAGAAAGAAATGCTCAAGGTCGTGCGCCGGTTGGCCGACGAAGGCCAGATCGTATTG
>JANMWQ010000726.1:0-3475 GCA_031394085.1 Rhizobacter sp.
TCTCTCCAGTCGAGGGTCATCTTCAAACAGGCGGGGTCGCCGAACGCGGTGCGGTAGGCCGCATCGGCAGCGAGCGCGTCGTGCCGGTGCGTGATCAGGCCATCGAGCGACAACGCGCCCGATTCGGCCATGTCGCGCACCGCCAGCAGGTCAGCCGGTTGCCACTGCGCTGCGACGCGGATGCGCGCCTCGCGCATGAAGGCGGGTGCGAACACGAACGACAGCGGCGTGTCGTAGAAGCCGGCGAGCACGACCTCGCCGCCCGGCGCGAGGCGCGAGATCAGCGTGTCGAGCAGGGCCGAATCGCCGCTCACGTCGCAGATCGAGCGGTAGTCGCGCCGCGTGTCGGCGCTCGGGTCGACGACCGAGTAGCCGAGTGCGCCTTCGCGACGCGCCGCGTTCGTCTCCCACACCACGGGCGATGCGCCCGCCACCACCGCGAGGCGCGCGATCATGCGACCGAGCACACCGTGGCCGATGACCAGATCAGGTTGGCGCTCGAGTGCGCCGGCGGCAACGTGGTAAGCCGTGGCGGCCAGCGCCAGCAACACGCCCTGCTCACCCAGGCGACCCGAGATGCGCACCGTGCGCGCACCCGGCAACACGACGCGCGCCGCCGCGCCGCCGAACAGCCCGCGCACATCGCCGAAGCACTTGGCGCCCGGCACGAACACGCGGTCGCCGACCATCGCGCCCGATCGCGATCCGGCCTGCTTGACGCGGCCGACCGATTCGTAGCCCGGCACCAGCGGATAACCCATGCCAGGGAAGGCAGGCATGCGGCCGGTCCACAACAGACGTTCCGTGCCGGTGCTGATGCCGCTCCAGTCGATGTCGACGACGACATCGTCTTCGGTCGGCGCCGTCAGGTCGAGTCGGCTCAACGTCAACTGCGCCGGGTGCTGCAGCACGACGGCCAGTGCGTTCATGCGGCGAGCCTCGTGCGGCGGGGGGTGAGCGATGTGTCAGGCGGGAGATTCATTGCGAGTGTCATTCTCTGCTTACTATCTAAAGTGTCAATGTGGATTTACAGCGAATCACACAGGGTTTTCACTCGAACGGCGCACGGCGCGCGACCAGCAGCTGTGTCTGCAACGGCATGCGGGTCGGCACGCGCCTTACCGCGTCGAAACCGGCGGCGTTGAGCATCGACGTGAGCTCGTCGACGCGGCGCGGCCGGCCACGCCCCATCGCGAGCAGGTAAAAGCCAAAGTAGGCGTCGCCCATCGCCTCGGCACCGGGCGTGCCGGCCATCGGCTCGGCAAGCAGCAACGTGCCGCCCGGCGGCAGCGCGGCGTGCACGGCGCGCAGGATCACCAAAGCGCTCGCGTCGTCGTGGTCGTGGATGACGCGCACCAACGAGGCGATGTCGGCGCCGGTCGGTAGCGCGTTGATGAGAAAGCTGCCGCCGAACGCAGTGGCGCGCACGCCGATGCCGGCCGCCGCGAAGCGCGCTTCGGCACGCGCGGCGACCGCGGGCAGATCGAACAACATCAGTCGCAACGACGGCATGCGCTGCGCGACCGTCGCGAGAAAGCGGCCGTCGCCGCCACCCACGTCGAGCAGGCAACGGTGGCGCTGCAACGCATAGGCATCGAGGATCTCGTCGGCGACAAGCGGCTGCGAGGCGGCCATCAGCGCCGAGTAGGTGCCGACGCGCTCGGCCGATGCCGGGCTCGGCGCCTGCGCGTCGTCGTAGGCCCAGTAGCGCGCCAGCACGTTGTCGCGACGCTCGTCTGTCGAGGCGCGCAGCAGCGCGACCGGGTCGGCCAGATCGGCATACAGCGCCGCGTGGTGCTGCACCATCGCCGCCACCGCCGTGTTGCCGACCATCGGCGCGCCGAGTTCGCCGAGGCCGTAGCGGCCTTCGCTGCGCCGCTCGAGCAAGCGCAGCGACACGGCAGCGTCGAGCAGGCGCCGCGCCGCATCGAGGGGCAACGCAAGCCGCGCCGCCAGGTGCTCGGCCGTCTGCGGCCCTTCGGCCAGGATCTCGAACAAGCGAAGCTGCACGCAGGCCAGCAACACCTGCGAGTAGACGAAGCCCGCGACCAGGTCGAACAGCTCGCGCGCATGCCGGCGCGCGACCGGCCGCGTCAGCGCGAATGCCGCGGCGCGACGCTGAAACACCGGGCTGGCGAGCAGGCGATCGCGCCAGCCGAGAAGCCGGTCGACCCAGCCACTCCACCGGGTCATCGCCAGTTCACCGGGGGCACTGCTCATCGCGGGCGGGGCGTCGACTAAACGGTGACGCGCACCAGGTCGTCCGACATGGTTCTGGGGACGAGCCGTTCGGCTTCGAGCCGCACCAGCGCGCGCAACTGTTCGGCGCCGCGGCAGTCGGGCACGGCCGCGATCGCGCAGCCGACGAGCTTGTCGAAGTGCGCGATCGCGCCGTCGAGCCCGAGCTCGCTCGCGGTGCTGGGGCGAAGCAGCGCCACGTCGCGGCCGATCGGCTTGCCCATCACGCGCGGGTCGCCGGCCACGTCGCGGATGTCGTCGGCAGCCTGATACGCCTCGCCGAGCCATTCACCGAGCGCGCGCCAGGGCGCGGCCGGCGCACCGGCGGCCTGCGCGCCGGCCATGGTGGCGGCGGCAAACAGCGCACCGGTCTTGGCGCGCTGGTACTCGGCCAGCGACACGCGCGGCTCGCACTCCCAAGCCTGCCCGGCGACGATGCCGCACGGCATGCCGACGCCGCTGGCGATGGTCGCGATCAACGGCGCGAGCCGCTGCGGCGAACGCGCGGCGTTGGCAGCGAGCGTCTGAAAAGCGAGCACGATCAGCGCGTCGCCGGCGAGCACCGCAAGGCTCTCGCCATATGCGTAGTGCACCGAGGCGCGGCCGCGGCGCAGCGGCGAATCGTCGAAGCACGGCAGGTCGTCGTGGACCAGCGAAGCGCAGTGCAGCAGCTCGATTGCCGAGGCGGCCGCTTCCGAGAGCGCCGGGTCGTCGTCGCCGCACGCCTGCGCGACCGCGAGGCACAATTGCGGCCGGATGCGCGCACCGCCGGGGAACACCGCATGCCGGATCGCCCCGGCAAGTTTGGGTGGGCACTCCGGCGATTCGCCGGATGCGATGGCGATAGCGAGGGCCTGTTCGATGCGCGTCATGGGCTTCATGCAAATTCGCCGTTCCCGGCGTGGCAGCTGAGGGAGGGTGTAACTCTCGTCTGGTTTGCTTCTGTCGTCTCTAACTGTCACGTAGCATAGACACATGAACTTGACACGTCAACTTGACACATCCCCGAGGCTGCGGCGATGAGTGCAAGGCCGGTCATCGTGATCGGTGCCGGCATCGGCGGGCTGGTGAGTGCGCTCGAGCTGGCGGCGCAGGGCGTCGAGGTGCTGGTGCTCGAACGGGCATCGCAGCCCGGCGGCAAGATGCGCGAGGTCACGCTCGGCGGCACGCCGATGGACGCCGGCCCGACTGTGTTCACGATGCGCTGGGTGTTCGAGGAACTGTTCGATTCGATCGG
>JANMWQ010000735.1:0-3687 GCA_031394085.1 Rhizobacter sp.
CGAGCCCGGACTGAAACAGTCCTGTGGAGTGTTTCTGCCTGGCGAGCGCCCGGCCCGAACGCGCCTTTGCCGCCACCACGGCAGGCGAACGAACACAAACGTGGAGCAACTGACATGACCCTCGAAGCCCTGATCTTCGACGTCGACGGCACCCTCGCCGACACCGAAGAAGCCCACCGCATCGCGTTCAACCTCGCGTTCGAGCGCCACCGGCTCGGCTGGCTCTGGCAGCCCGACGAATACCGCGAGTTGCTGCACATCACCGGCGGCAAGGAGCGGATGTCGGTCTACATCGAAACGCTTGCGCTGCCCGACGCCGAACGTCACCGGCTCAAAACCATGGTGCCCGACATCCACGCCGAGAAGACGCGCTTCTACAGCGCGGCCGTCGCCGATGGCGCGGTGCTGCTGCGCGCCGGCGTGGCACGCCTGCTCGACGAAGCGCTCGCCAACGGCTGCAAGCTGGCGATCGCCAGCACCACGACCGCGGTGAACATCGACGCGTTGTTGCAGTCCACGCTCGGCCCGCGCGGGCTCGACATGTTCACTTCCATCGCCTGCGGCGACCAGGTGCGCGCGAAGAAACCGGCGCCCGACATCTACCGGCTGGCGCTGCGCGCTCTCGAGCTGCTGCCCGAACACGCGATCGCATTTGAAGATTCGCCGAACGGCCTGCGCGCCGCCAACGCGGCCGGTTTGCGTACCGTGGTCACACCGAATTTCTGGACCGAAGGCGGCGACTTCGCGGCCGCCTGGTTGCTGCTGCCGAGCCTGGCCGAACTGCGCTTCGACGAGCTCGAGCAATTGACGGCGACCGGCACGCGATGAGCACCCACGTGCGCATCGCGCCCAGCCTGCTCTCGGCCGACTTCGCGCGGCTCGGCGAAGAAGTGACCACCGTGATCGCGGCCGGCGCCGACCTGATCCACTTCGATGTGATGGACAACCACTACGTGCCCAACCTGACCATCGGCCCGCAGGTGTGCGCCGCGATCAAGCCGTACTGCGTGACTCAATCAGGTTCCGGTACCCAGCGAACGATCCCGATCGACGTGCACCTGATGGTCAAGCCGGTCGACAGCCTGATCGCGATGTTCGCGCAGGCCGGCGCCGGCATCATCTCGTTCCACCCCGAGGCCAGCGAGCACATCGACCGCAGCCTGCAGCTGATCGAGTCGTTCGGCCTGGAGGCCGGGCTGGTGCTGAACCCGGCCACCCCCCAGCACAGCCAAGACCACGTGATCGACCGGCTCGACCTGATTCTGCTGATGTCGGTGAACCCGGGATTCGGCGGGCAGTCGTTTCTCGACAGCACCTTGCCCAAGATCGAGGCGGTGCGCAAGCGCATCGACGCGAGCGGGCGCGACATCTGGCTCGAAGTCGATGGCGGCGTCAAGGCCGACAATGCCGAGCGCATCGCCAGTGCAGGCGCCGACACCTTGGTCGCCGGCTCGGCCATCTTCAACGGCGGGCGCTACCAGCAGGCGATCCACGCGATCCGCAGCAACGCATCCGCCGGACGGCATGCACGCGTTACGCTGCAATGAATCTCACAGGAGCACGACATGCCAACCGGAGGTAGAGCCACCCTCACCCAGTTCCTGATCGAAGAACGGCGCCGTGCGCCCGGCGCCACCGGCGACCTCAACGCGCTGATCACCGACGTATCGCTCGCGTGCAAGGCGATCTCGTGCAAGGTCGCGTACGGCGCGCTCGGCGGCGTGCTCGGCGATGACCCCAGCGCGGCGGGCACCGTCAACGTGCAGGGCCGCAATGCGAGTGGAGACAGCCAGAAGCGCCTCGACGTCATCAGCAACGAAATTTTCCTGCGCGCCAACGAGTGGGGCGGGCACGTCGCGGGCATGGTGTCAGAGGAACTGGCGCAGGCCTACACGCTGCCCGCCAAGTACCCGCGCGGCAAGTACCTGCTGATGTTCGACCCGCTCGACGGCTCCTCGAACATCGACGTCAACGTGGCGGTCGGCAGCATCTTCTCGATCGTGCGCGCCCCGAATCCGGGCGAAGACGCGCATGCCGCCGACTACCTGCAACCCGGCACGCAGCAGGTGTGCGCCGGCTACGCGATCTACGGCCCCTCGACGATGCTCGTGCTGACGCTCGGCAAGGGCACGCACGCCTTCACGCTCGAGCCCATGCTCGGCGAGTGGGTGCTCAGCCACCCGAACCTGCAGATCCCGCCGAAGTCGCACGAGTTAGCGATCTACGCGTCGAACAGCCGCTTCTGGGAGCCTGCGGTGAAGCGCTTTGTCGACGATTGCCTGGCCGGCCAGACCGGCCCGCGCGGGGCAGACTTCAACATGCGCTGGATCGCCTCGCTCGTGGCCGAGACGCACCGCATCCTGATGCGCGGCGGCGTGTTCATGTACCCGCGCGACAGCAAAGACGCCGGCAAATCCGGGCGCCTCCGGCTGCTGTACGAAGCGAACCCGATCTCGTTCCTGATCGAGCAGGCGGGTGGGCGCGCGAGCGACGGCCGGCAGCGGTTGATGCAAGTGCAGCCCGAATCGCTGCACCAGCGCATCGGCTTCGTGTTCGGCTCGTCGGAGGAGGTCGAACGCATCGAGGCCTATCACCACGAAGAGCCGCAGGACACCTACAGTTCGCCGTTGTTCGGCAAGCGCGGGTTGTTCGCGCAAGCAGGTTGAAGACCAATTTCTAATCTTTTCCTGCACTCCCGGAGCCCCCGATGTCCATCAAGCACCCGATCATCGCGATCACCGGTTCGTCAGGCGCCGGCACCACCTCGGTCACACGCACCTTCGAGAACATCTTTCGGCGCGAGGGCGTGCGCGCCGGGGTCGTCGAGGGCGACAGCTTCCACCGATTCGACCGGCAGGCGATGAAGCTGGCGATGGCCGAGGCCGAGGCCGCCGGCAACCGGCACTTCAGCCACTTCGGCGAAGAGGCCAACCTGTTCGCCGAACTCGAAGCACTGTTCCGCGATTACGGCGAGAGCGGCACCGGCATGAGCCGCAAGTACCTGCACGACGCCGCGGAGGCCGCGCCGTTCAAGCAGGAGCCGGGCACCTTCACGAAGTGGGAGCCGCTGCCCGACAGCGAGTTGCTGTTCTACGAAGGCTTGCACGGCGGCGTAGCAACCCCGAAGGTCGACGTGGCGGGCCTCGTCGACTTGTTGATCGGCGTGGTGCCGGTCATCAACCTGGAGTGGATACAAAAAATCCACCGCGACAAGAACACGCGCGGTTACTCGACCGAAGCGGTGACCGACGTGATCCTGCGCCGCATGCACGAGTACGTGCACTACATCTGCCCGCAGTTCGTTCGCACCCACATCAATTTTCAGCGCGTGCCGGTGGTCGACACCTCCGACCCGTTCATCGCGCGCACGATCCCGAACGCCGACGAGAGCCTGGTCGTGATCCGCTTCGCGAACCCGAAGGGCATCGATTTTCCCTACCTGCTGAGCATGCTGCACGACTCGTTCATGTCGCGCGCCAACACGCTGGTCGTGCCCGGCGGCAAGATGGAGCTGGCGATGCAGCTGCTCTTCACGCCGATGATCATGCGGCTGGTCGAGCGGCGCAACAAGGCGCTGGCGCGCTAGGGGGTGTCAGTGCCCGCCGACCCGATGGCCCTGCTGCCACCCGACCACCCCGACCGCATCTCGCTCGCCGACGAGGTGCATGCGCGGCCACCCGAGCCGCT
>JANMWQ010000742.1:0-5461 GCA_031394085.1 Rhizobacter sp.
CGAAAGGCCTGTTCCCGACCCAGGACACGGGCCAGCTGCAAGGCCGCCTCCAAGCCGCGCAAGACGTGTCGTACGAGCGCATGGCGCAGCTGCAGCACGACGCTGCTCGCGCCATCCTGCGAGACCCCGCGGTCGCGAGCCTGAGCTCGTACGTCGGCGTCGATGCGGCCAACAACAAGATGCTGCACACCGGCAGCTTGCTCATCAACCTCGAGAAGCACCACGGCAACCAGCAAGACGTGATCACGCGGCTGCGCGACCGCGCGCACGCTGTGGCAGGCGTCACGCTCTACCTGCAGCCGACGCAAGATTTGACGATCGACGCCGAGACCGGCCCGACCGAGTTTCGCGTCTCGCTCGAAGGCGTCGACAGCGCCACGATCACGCTCTGGACGAACAAGCTGATCGCGCAATTGCAGACCGCCCCACAAGTGCGCAATGTGAGCAGCGATGCCGGCGCGCAAGGCCTTGCGGCCTACGTCAACGTGAACCGCGACACCGCCTCGCGCCTGGGCATCACTGCGAGCGCGGTCGACGACGCGCTCTACAGCGCGTTCGGCCAGCGCATCGTCTCGACGATCTTCACCGAGACCAACCAGTACCGCGTGATCCTGGAGGCGCGGCCCGGCGTGCTGACGACCGCACAGTCGCTCGGCAACCTCGACCTGATCACCGGCGGCGGCACCGCGACGCCGCTCTCGGCGATCGCCAGCATCGTCGAGCAGCCCGCGCCGCTGCAGATCACGCACGTGGCGCAGTACCCCGCGAGCACGCTGAACTTCGACACCGCGCCAGGCGTCTCGCTCGGCAACGCGGTCGATGCGATTCGCCAGGCCGCGAAAGACATCGGCCTGCCGGGCACCGTGAAGATGACCTTTCTCGGTGCCTCGGGCGCGTACGAAAAGTCGCTGAGCAACCAGCTTTGGTTGATCCTCGCCGCGGTGATCTGCGTCTACATCGTGCTCGGCGTGCTGTACGAAAGCTACGTCCACCCGCTGACGATTTTGTCGACCTTGCCCTCGGCAGGCGTCGGCGCGCTGCTCGCGCTGATCATCACCGGCAACGACCTCGGCGTGATCGGCATCATCGGCATCATCTTGCTGATCGGTATCGTCAAGAAGAACGCCATTTTGATGATCGACTTCGCGATCGACGCCGAGCGCGACCAAGGCATGAGCGCGCAACAGGCGATTCATCAGGCGGCGTTGCTGCGCTTTCGGCCGATCCTGATGACGACGCTCGCGGCCCTGTTCGCGGCGGTGCCGTTGATGCTGAGTTTCGGTGAGGGTGCGGAGTTGAGGCGGCCGTTGGGCCTCGCGATTTTCGGCGGCTTGATCGTGAGCCAGTTGCTGACCTTGTTCACCACGCCGGTGATTTACTTGGCCTTCGATCGGCTGGGGCGGCGGATGCGTGGGCGACAAGCGATCGTCGAGGCGACGCCATGAACGGCGCGTCGACTGAACGTCGTCGGGCTGTTCGATTCGACTCGCTCTCCCCAAAGGGGCGAGGGAGCAGAGATCACCGCTGCGCCTTTGCCGTACCAAACGGCGCACCGCCATCTGCTTGCGAACCGCACAGGTCGCCGAAGTGAACCTCTCCGCCCCCTTCGTCCGCCGCCCCATCGGCACCGTCCTGATGACCCTCGGCATCGCGCTCTCCGGCATCGCCGGCTTCTTCGTGCTGCCGGTCTCGCCGCTCCCCCAGGTCGACTTTCCCGTCATCTCGGTCAGCGCGAGCATCCCCGGCGCGAGCCCGGAGACGATGGCCACGAGCGTGGCCACACCGCTCGAGCGCCACCTCGGCACGATCGCCGGCGTCAACGAGATGACCTCGTCGAGCTCGACCGGCTCGACCCGCGTCACGTTGCAGTTCGACCTCAGCCGCAACATCGACGGCGCCGCGCGCGAGGTGCAGGCCGCCATCAACGCGAGCCGGGTCGACCTGCCGGCCACGCTGCGCAGCAACCCGACCTACCGCAAGGTGAACCCGGCCTCGGCGCCGGTGATGATCCTGGCGCTGACCTCGAAGACCAAGACACCCGGGCAGATCTACGACGCGGTCTCCAACATCGTGAGCCAGCGCCTGGCGCAGGTCGACGGCGTGGGCGATGTCGAGATCGGTGGCGGCTCGCTGCCCGCGGTGCGCGTCGAGCTGCTGCCGTTCGCGCTGAACAAGTACGGCATCGCCACCGAAGACGTGCGCGCCGCGATCCAGGCCGCCAACGCGAACCGGCCGAAGGGCACGGTGCAGGGCGAGGGCCGCCAACTGCAGATCTACACCCAGACGCCTGCGCTCAAGGCGAGCGACTATGCGCCGATGGTCGTGGCGTGGCGAAACGGCGCGGCGGTCAGGCTCGACGACGTGGCCGAGGTGGTCGACGGGGTCGAGAACAACCGGACGCTCGGCCTGTTCAACGGCGAGCCGGCGATCGTCGTGCTGATCACGCGCCAGCCCTCGGCCAACGTGATCGCAACCGTCGACGGCGTGCGCGCGCTGCTGCCCGAGCTGCGCGCGCAGCTGCCGGCCGACGTGACGCTCAACGTCGCCTCGGACGCGACCTCTTCGATCCGCGCGTCGCTGCGCGAGGTCGAGATCACGCTCGTCATCTCGGTGATCCTGGTCGTGCTCGTCGTCAGCCTGTTCCTGCGCAGCGTGCGCGCGACCCTCGTGCCGGCCGTCGCGACGATCGTGGCGCTGCTCGGCACCTTCGGCGTGATGCACCTGCTCGGCTTCTCGCTGAACAACCTGTCGCTGATGGCGTTGACGGTCGCGACCGGTTTCGTCGTCGACGACGCGATCGTCGTGCTGGAAAACACCAGCCGCCACATCGAGGCCGGCATGTCGCGCATGCAAGCCGCGCTGCGCGGCGCCAAAGAGGTCGGCTTCACGGTGCTCTCGATCAGCATTTCGCTGGTCGCAGTGTTCATTCCGCTGCTGTTCATGGGCGGGCAGACCGGGCGGCTGTTCCGTGAGTTCGCGGTGACGCTGTCGGTCGCGGTGCTGATCTCGCTCGTGATCTCGCTGACGACCACGCCGATGATGTGCGCGTGGTTCCTCGCGCCCGGCGGCGCGGCGCACAAGCCGCCGGGTAGAGCCTCGCGGGTGGCCGAGCGCGGCTACGCCTGGGTGCTCGCGCGCTACGCGCACAGCCTCGACTGGGCGCTCGCGAGCAAGGGACTGGTCATGCTGATCCTGCTGGCGGTGGTCGGGCTCAACGTCTACCTGTTCGCGGCCGCGCCGAAGGGGTTCTTTCCGCAGCAGGACAGCGGCCGGCTCAACGGCGGCATGCGCGCCGACCAGAGCATCTCGACCAAGGCGATGGGCGCCAAGCTGCGCCAAGCCGTCGACATCGTGCACGCCGATCCGGCGGTCGACACCGTGGTCGGCTTCACCGGGGGCGGGCGCGCCGGCGGCGGCTTCATGTTCGTGAACCTGAAGCCGCTCGGCACCGGCCGCAGCGAGAGCGGCAACGCCGTGATCGCGCGGCTGCGCCCGCAGCTCGCGCGCGTGGCCGGCCTGCAGGTGTTTCTCGGCACCGTGCAAGACGTGCGCTCGGGCGGGCGATCGAGCAGCTCGACCTACCAGTACACGCTCAAGAGCGACAACCTCGTCGACCTGAAGCAGTGGGCCGTCAAGTTGACCGACGAGCTGAAGCGGTCGAGCGCGCTGACCGATGTCGACACCGACCAGCAAGAAAACGGCGTGCAGACCAACGTCGAGGTCGACCGCGACAGCGCGAGCCGGCTCGGCGTGACCTCGCGCGCCGTCGATGCGGCGCTGTACAACGCGTTCGGCCAACGCCAGGTCGCGACCATCTACACCGAGCTCAACCAGTACCACGTGGTGATGGAGTGGGCGGCGCCGTACACGACGAGCCCGAACGCGCTCTCCGACATTTACGTGGCCGCCAACAGCGCGGCCGCCCTCTCGGGCGGCGTGGCGGCGTCCGCCGCGGCCGTCTCGGCCAACCCCGGCCTGAAGGGCGCCTCGACCGGCAACGTGCTCGCCAACACGCCGACGACGTTGGTGCCGCTTTCCACCGTCGCGAAGTTCGCCGAAGGTTCGACCGCGACCTCGGTGAACCACCAAGACGGCGAGCTCGCAACCACCGTGTCGTTCAACCTCGCCGACGGCCAGACGCTCGCCGACGCGCGCGCGGCAATAGCCACCGCCGAGGCCAACATCGGCTTGCCGACGAACGTGCGCGGCGCGTTCGCCGGCACCGCCGCGAGCGCGACCGAATCGCAGGGCCAGCAAACGCTGCTGATCATCGCCGCGATCGTGGTGATCTACATCGTGCTCGGCATCTTGTACGAAAGCCTGATCCACCCGATCACGGTGCTGTCGACCCTGCCTTCGGCTGGCGTGGGCGCGGTGCTCGCGCTGCTGCTGTTCCGCATGGAGTTCTCGATCATCGCGTTGATCGGTGTGTTCCTGCTGATCGGCATCGTCAAGAAAAACGCGATTTTGATCATCGACTTCGCACTCGAAGCCGAACGGTCGCGGGGCTTGAGTTCGCTCGACGCGGTGCGCGAGGCCTGCCTGCTGCGCTTTCGGCCGATCCTGATGACGACGATGGCTGCCGCGCTCGGCGCGCTGCCGCTGGCGATCGGTTTCGGCGAAGGCTCCGAGCTGCGCCAGCCGCTTGGCGTCGCGATCATCGGCGGGTTGATCGCAAGCCAGTTGCTGACCCTGCTGACCACGCCGGTCGTGTACTTGCTGCTCGACAAGCTGCGACGGCGCGGCAAGGACGAGCGTTACCTGAGCCGCGCCGCGGCATGACAAGAACGATGCGAACCGCAAGAGCCGGCGTGCTGCTCAGTGCGGCCTTGATCGCCGGCTGCGCCGTCGGCCCCGACTACCAGCGGCCGAGCGCAGCCGCGCCCGCCATGTTCAAAGAAGCACCGCAAGGCGAGCCCGGCTGGTTCCCGGCCGCGCCGGCCGACACGCTCGACCGCGGGCCGTGGTGGGAGCTGTTCGGCGACGCCGAGCTGAATGCGCTCGTCTCGCAGGTCGAGGTTTCGAACCAGAACGTCGCCGCCGCGGTCGCGAACTACGCGCAGGCCCGCGCGCTGGTCGCGCAACAGCGCGCGTCGCTGTTCCCGCAGGTCACGGCCGACGGCAGCGCGCGGCGCAACGGCGGGGGCACCGGCACTGGCAACAGCTTCGGCGCGGCCAACAGTTTCCAGGCGAGCCTCGGCGCCAGCTGGGAGGCCGATGTGTGGGGCGGCCTGCGGCGCGGCGTCGAGGGCGCGCGGGCGAGCGCGCAGGCGAGCGACGCCGATCTGGCGGCGGCGCGTTTGTCGGCCCAAGGCGAGCTCGCCACCCACTACTTTTCGCTGCGCGATGCCGACACTGAACTCGGCCTGCTGCGCCGCACCGTCGACGCGTACCAGCGCGCGCTGACGATCACGCAAAACCGCTACGACGCCGGCATCGCGCCGCGCACCGACGTGCTGCA
>JANMWQ010000747.1:0-2548 GCA_031394085.1 Rhizobacter sp.
GCCCGGGCGAACGCGCAGCATGCTGCTGCAGTCGATCGAGGCGATCGCGCTGCCGGCACCCGTGGCGTTTCACCTGACGCTGGCCCGCGAGACGCGGCCGAGCGTCTTCGAGCACGGCATCCTGATGGCGCTGCTGTGCGCCCACCTCGTGCGCGAGAGCGGCGCACCGACCCACGACATGACGGTCGCGGCGAGCGCCGGGCTGCTGCACGACCTCGGCATGCTGCACATCGATGCCGCGTTGTTCGACGCCGGCAACCGCCTGACCGCCGACGAACTGCGGCCGCTCTACGCACACCCGGTCACGTCGTCGATGCTGATCGCGCGCTTTCACGAATACCCGTCGAGCGTCGCGCGTGCCGTGCTCGAACACCACGAACTCCTCGACGGCTCGGGCTACCCGCGGGGCCTGAGCGGCGACGCGATCAGCCCGCTCGGGCGGCTGCTGTCGCTGTGCGAAGTCGTCACCGCGATGTTCGACGGCGACCGCGAGCGGCCCGAGCAGCGCGTCTCGTTGCTGCTGCGCGTGAGCCCGCGGCGTTTCGATGCGGCGCTGGTGCCGTCGATCCACCGGCTGCTGCGCGCGCTGCCGCCGTCAGAAGAAAACGTCGAGGCGACGATCGCGGATTCGGTCGAGCGCCTGCGCGGTCTGGCCGATCTGCTGGGCCGCTGGCATGCGACCGTGGCCACCTCGGTGCCGACGCTCGATGCGCGCGCCAGCAAGTTGCTCGAGGCCATGGCCGCGCAGGCCCAAACCCTGCAACGCATGCTGTTCGAGGCCGGCATCACGCCGGAGCAGCTCGCGCTGTTGACCGAGCTCGCCGAGCCCGACATGCCTCTGCGCGCCGAGATGTTGGCGTTGACGCGTGAGCTGCAATGGCACTTGCGGTCGAGCGCGAACCAGTTTCGCCGGCGCTGGCGATCGGACGCCGGCGGCCAGCCGTTCCCGCCCGCCGTGGCGGCGTGGCTCGACGAGGTCGAGGCGCAAGACGCGCCGGCGTAGCCCGGCGCATGGTCGCCGCGCGGCGACCCGGATAATCGCGCCGCATGGAAATCCTTCACTTCGTTCTCGACTTCATCCTGCACGTCGACGTGCACCTGCGCGAGTTCGTGCAGGCCTACGGCAGCTGGGTCTATGCGCTGCTGTTCATCATCATCTTCGTCGAGACGGGCGTGGTCGTGATGCCGTTCCTGCCCGGCGACTCGCTGCTGTTCGTTGTCGGCACGCTGTGTGGTGCCGGGTTGATGAGCCTGCCGCTGGCGATCGCGCTGCTGTGCGTCGCGGCGATCCTGGGTGATCAGCTCAACTACACGATCGGCCGCCACTTCGGGCCGCGCGTGTTCCAGTGGGAAAACTCGCGTTTCTTCAACAAGAACGCGTTCGACCAGGCGCACGCGTTCTACGAAAAATACGGTGGCGTCACGATCATCGCCGCGCGCTTCATGCCGTTCCTGCGCACCTTCGCGCCCTTCGTCGGCGGTGTCGCGCAGATGACGCGCAGCAAGTTCACGATGTTCAACGTCGCCGGCGGCATTCTGTGGGTCGCCGGCCTGACGATTGCCGGCTACGTGTTCGGCAACATTCCGTGGGTGCAGACGAATCTCGACAAGATCATCTGGGGCGCGATCCTGCTGCCCGGGCTGCTGGTGCTCGTCGGCGCCTGGCGCGCACGCATCAAGGCGCGCATCAAGGTCGAGCGCGTGGCGTGATCCGCTCCGACAGCGGCGGCGGTCGGTAGCCGGTCACGAAGCGGCAACCGGCGCCAAAGGCCGTCTCCAGCGCCTTGCAGCGCTCGGCGATGCCGAACGGTGTGGGTCGCTCGTTCGACCCGACCCAGGCCAGCAGCGCCTGCATCAGCGCCACGTATTCCGGGCCGGCAAGGTAGCTGTGCTCGTGCTCGTCGGTGAAGGTCTGGACCAATCTGGCGCCGTTGCCGGCCGCGGTCATCGTCTCGGCAAACGCGCTGTCGAGCTCGACGAAGGCGACCGGGTCGTCGATCGCGTGCGTGCTCAGCACCGGCACCCCGATGCGGCCGGTCGGGTCGGTGTCGGCGCCGAACTTCGCAACGGCCGCTGGGTCGGCGCGGTAGCGCGCCACGTTCGCGTTCAGCGCCGCGTCGTCGGCCGAGCCGCTGTACTGCGCGCCGATGTTGCCGAACACGTTGCGGCCGTCGGTGCGCTTGAACGCGATGTCCTGGAAGTGCCAGGTGGCCCAGTTCAGGTGACCGATCAACGAGCGCTCGGGAATGCGCACGACCTTGAGCAGCGCGTCGAGCGTGCGCTGTTGTTCGGCGCTGCGTTGCGCAGGTTTCAGGCTCAGGCCGGTGCAGTCGTCGACACGGCGCGCGAGTTCGGCGCGCGTGAGCGTCGCATCGAGCGGCAGGCCTTGCCAGAGCGGATACGCCGGCTCGTTGGGCAACGGGTGGTTGGCGCACAGGGCCAGGTACACCACGCGCAGGTCGAGCCGAAAGTCGTACGAGCGGGTGCCGCCGCCGAGCACGCCGCTCGTGAGCAGCACGCCGTCGTAGCTGCGCGGGTGGGTTTCGGC
>JANMWQ010000775.1:0-1539 GCA_031394085.1 Rhizobacter sp.
AGAAAGACCGCAACGGCCGCACGCGCTACTTTCTCGACTACTCGGCGCGTGGCGCCGGCCGCAACCACACGGTCGACGACGGCACGATCGCGCCGACCGCGGCCATCTCGTCGCTGCCCTTCGCACCCGAGATCGTGATCCCGGCGGTCGAAGAAATGCACGCGCGCTACGGCTTCTACATTTTCCAGACCTACGGCTTCGTCGATTCGTTCAACCGCAGCTTCACCGCGACCGACGTGACCCTCACCGATGGCCGCGTCGACCCCGGTTTCGGCTGGATCGCGACCGACTATCTGGGCATCGACCAGGGGCCGATCCTGGCGATGATCTGCAACTACCGCAACGAGCTGGTCTGGGACGACATGCGCCGCAGCGTGCCGATCCGCCGCGGGCTCGAGCGCGCCGGTTTCAGCGGCGGCTGGTTGTCGAAGACGGCGTGATGGCTGCACAGCCCGCCGTGGTGCGCCCGTGATCCCGGCGCGGCGCGGCGCGCTCAAAAGCCTCGGCGCACTCGCGCTCGGCGGCACCACCGCGCTCGCCGGTTGCGGCCGCCGCGACGACCCGGCCGGCCCGCTGCACTTCTGGGCGATGGGCCGCGAGGCCGAAGTGGTCGCCGAGTTGCTGCCTGCCTTCTACGCGCGCCATCCCGGCGTGCGGGTTCGGGTGCAGCAACTGCCATGGACGGCTGCGCACGAAAAGCTGCTGACCGCTTACGCCGGCGATTCGCTGCCCGACCTCTGCCAGCTCGGCAACACCTGGCTGCCCGAGTTCACCGCGCTCGATGCGCTCGAGCCGCTCGATGCGCGCATCGCGGCCTCCACCATTCCGCGCGACGACTACTTCGCCGGCCTCCTCGACACCAACGCGATGCCGACCGCGCAGGGCGATCGCCTGTTCGGCCTGCCGTGGTACGTCGACACGCGGCTGCTGTTCTACCGCACCGATCTGCTGCGCGCCGCGGGCTTCGCGCGTGCGCCGCAAAGCTGGGCCGAGTGGATGGACGCGATGCGCGCGATCAAGCGTCGCGGCGGCGCTGATCACTTCGGCGCCTTGCTGCCGCTGAACGAAGCGCACCCGTTGTTCGCACTCGCGCTGCAACAAGGCGCCGTGCTCGGCGACGACGACACGCGCGGCGCGTTCTCGAAGCCGGCGTTCCGGCGCGCACTCGATTTCTACGCCGGCATCTTTCACGAAGGCCTCGCGCCCGCGATGACCGACACGCAGATCTCGAACGTGTGGGACGAGTTCGCGCGCGGCATGTTCACGTTCTACGTCAGCGGCCCGTGGAACATCGGCGAGTTCCGGCGCAAATTGCCGGCGTCGATGCAAGGCAGTTGGGCGACCGCGCCACTGCCGGGGCCCGAAGGCCCGAGCGTGTCGACCGCCGGCGGGTCGAGCCTGGTGCTGTTCAAAAGCAGCCAGCGCAAAGAGGCCGCGTGGCAGCTGATCGCGTACCTGAGCGAGACCGAGACGATGCAGCGCTTCCACGCGCTCACCGGCGACCTGCCGCCGCGCCGCAGCGCATGGCGCGCACCGGCA
>JANMWQ010000791.1:0-1519 GCA_031394085.1 Rhizobacter sp.
TTGGCCACGCGCTCGGGCCTGGTGCCGATCGCCGAGATGCGCGACGGCCTCGCAAACACCGCCGCGTGGCTGCAAGCCCAAAAAGGCCGCGACTGGCGCAACCTGCAGGACACGACGAACGAAGCCGTGATGGGCGACCGCAGCGAAGGCCACGACTGGCGCGATTGGCAGCGCGGCAGTGACTATTACGACGAGATGGTGCTGGTCTGGCTCGAGGCCGACATGCTGATCCGCGACGCCTCGAGCGGCCAGCGCTCGCTCGACGACTTCGCGCGGGGGTTCTTCGGCGTCGCACCGGGTCGCGCGGTTGCCGATTTTTCGCCGTTGGCTTACCGTTTCGACGACGTGGTCGCCGCGCTCAACGCCGTGCAACCGCACGACTGGGCGCGTTTCCTGCGTGAGCGGCTCGACACGCACTCCAACGCCGGCTTGTTCAACGGCCTGGAGCGCTCGGGCTGGCGCCTCGGCTGGAGCGAGGAGCCGAACAGCGCCACCAAAGGCCACATGGCGCAACGCCACTACGAGGACTTCGCTTACTCGCTCGGCTTCAACGTGGGCAAGGAAAACGCGATGCAAAGCGTGCGCTGGGGCAGCCCGGCGTTCGAGGCCGGGCTCAGCCCATCGGTGAAGCTGATGGCGGTGAACGGCCTCGCGTACGAGGCCGATCGGCTCAAGGCGGCGATCACCGAAGCAAAGTCGGGCGCCGCACCGATCCAGTTGCTGGTGAAGGACGGCGACCGCTACCGGACCGTGTCGATCGCCTACAAGGGCGGGCTGCGCTACCCGAAGCTGGAGCGCGTCGAAGGCGTCGACGACCGGCTGACGACGGTGTTGACGCCGAAGCCTTGAGCGGCTTCGTCGAATGTAGTCAGGCGTAGGCGTTCGGGTAGCGGTCGACGGTCAGGCCGTCCAGGTCGATGCCCGGCTTGCGGCCCGAGATCACGTCGGCCATCACGCGGCCGGTGCCTGCAGCCATGGTCCAGCCGAGTGTGCCGTGGCCGGTCGCGAGGTAGAGGTTCGGCAGCCGCGTGGCGCCGATGACCGGCGTGCCGTCGGGTGTCATCGGGCGCAGGCCGCACCAGAACTCGGCCCGTTTGACGTCGCCGCCGCGCGGGAACAGGTCGGTGACAACATGCTCCAGCGTCCGCCGGCGTGCATCGTGCAAGCGCAGGTTGTAGCCGGCCAGTTCGGCCGTGCCGCCGACGCGAATGCGGTCGCCCAAGCGCGTGACCGCGACCTTGTGGCTCTCGTCCATCACGGTCGACTCGGGCGCGCAAGCCGCGTCGGTGATCGGCACCGTGATCGAGTAGCCCTTGACCGGGTAGATCGGGATGCGAATGCCGACGGCTTGCAGGAGCAGCGGCGCGTAGCTGCCGAGCGCGACGAGGTAGGCATCGGCCTTGAGCGTGCCCGAAGCGGTCGCGACGCCGTCGATCTGCTTGCCCGCCAGCAGCAACTTCTTGATCGGCGTGCCGTAGCGGAACTGCACGCCCTGCTTGACCGCCAGCGCGGCGAGGTT
>JANMWQ010000830.1:0-1990 GCA_031394085.1 Rhizobacter sp.
ACCCTCGGCGAAGAGATCGCCAACGGCGTCAGCCACGGCATCGGGTTCTTGTTCGCGATCGCATCACTGCCGGTGTTGTTGGTGTTCGCACCGGCGCGCGCGACCGCGATCAACATCGTCGCGGTCTGCGTGTTCTCGGCCACGATGATGCTGCTGTACCTCGTCTCGACGCTGTACCACGTGTGCCCGCCGGGCCGCGCGAAGGCCTGGCTGAACCGCTTCGACCACGCCGCCATCTACCTTTTCATCGCCGGCAGCTACACGCCCTTCGTGCTCGGCGTGCTGCGCGGCGGGTGGGGCTGGTCGCTGTTCGGCGTGGTCTGGACTTTTGCCGCGCTCGGTTTCACCGCGAAGCTCGCGAACCGCCTCAAGCACCCGCTGTGGTCGACCGGGTTGTACGTGGCGATGGGCTGGGTCGCGGTCTTCGCGGCGGCGCCGCTGATCGCGCGCGTGCCGGGCGCGGGTCTGGCGTGGCTGATCGCCGGCGGGTTGTCTTACACCGCCGGCGCGGTCGTGTTCATGTTCGATTCGCGGGTGCGGTACGCGCACTTCGTCTGGCATCTGTTCGTGCTCGGCGGCAGCGCCTGCCACTTCGTGGCGGTGTTGCGCTACGCGCAGTAGGGTGCGAGGGCGCGCCGGAAACGCGGCTGAGAAGGTGAGCGTTCTTCGAGTGGCTCCCTCTCCCAGGGGGAGAGGGCGTAATTCAAAGCAGCTCACGCCGCCGCCATCGCCGCTAACGCATCCAGCAAATTTTGCGCAGCGCGTTGCTCGGCCGGCGCAGCGATCGCGATGTAGGGTTCGAGCGTGAACTGCGCTTCGTTCCAGACCGAATCCCACATGAGGACTGCCGGCACGCGCTTTTTCAGTTCGCGCAAGGTAGCGCTCAGCGCGGGTTCGGCGGCGGCCAGGCGGGCGCTGCCGAGTGCGGCCAGCATGCTCAGCTCCGCTTGCCCCACCACCGACCAGAAGTCGGGTTTGTCGGCGGCGGCGCGGTTGAGCGAATCGGCGATCGTCTTCATGCGCTCCTCGGCGAGCAGCGGTGCGCGACCTTCGAGAAACGCTGCGCGCAATTCGGCATCGATGCAGTTCTTCGCCGGGTAGTGCAGGTTGTCGGCGCCCGACTTGCGCGCCATCGCTTCGGCCGCGCCGTAGTGCTTGGCGGACGCCGCGAGCGCGGTCTTCGCGGCGGCCTTTTCGCCGGCGCGCCATTCGACCATCGTCAGCCGCTTGTGCGCCGAGCCGAGCAGGTTCTCGCGCTCGATCGTGGGCTGCAACGCGGTCAGCCGTTCGAGTTGCCCGATGCCTTCTTCGATGCCCTGGCGCGCGGCCGCAACGTCGGTCAGCTTCGCAGCGCGGCGCACCAACAGGTTGCCGAGTTGCTCGGCGGCATGCAACGACGCGCTGCCGTCTTCGGCGTCGAGCGCGGTGCGCAGCCAGGCGATGGCAGCATCGACCGCGTCGGCGGCGGCGTAGGCCACACCGAAGGCCTCGGCGACTGCGCCCATGCCGCCCCACAAGGCTTTGAACTCGCCTTCGAGGTAGCGCAGCTTGTCGAGCTGGCGCGCCGGATCGGCGCCGCTGTACTGGCTTCGGATCGCGAGCGCTTCGAGTGCGAGTGCGAGCGCCACCGGCGACGCGACACCGGCGAACTCGTCGGCAGGTGATGGCATCGGCGCCTGCGCGTCGCCCGCCCCGCCCCAGCGCCATTCGGGGTCGCCGTAGCACTGGTAGGCGGCCCAGGTGTTGCCCTGGCGGTTCGCGTTCCAGGCGGCGGCGCGGGCCACGCCGACGGCCTCGATGAAGCGCGCGCCGCCGAGCAACGAGGCATAGAAGGCAGTCGCGAACTTTTCGGCCGGCGCGTCTTCGACGGCCCAGCCGGCGGCGATCACGCAGCGCACCCCGACCTTGATCAACTCCTCGGCAATGGTGGCCGCGAACCGCGCGCGGTCGTAGTTGAGCGCCGGGTTCAGCGCCGGGTTCAGCGCCGGGT
>JANMWQ010000725.1:0-1885 GCA_031394085.1 Rhizobacter sp.
GCTTTCGCGGGCACCATGCCGGCCGCGCGCGCCAAGTCTTTGAGCGCCATCGGCCGGCCGTGGTGCGCGAGCGCGATCAGCACCTGGCCGCCGACCTCGATGCTCTGGATGCCGCGCTGGGGTCGGTCGGTCTTGTCGCTCTTGACGCTCATGCGCTCATCCTTGGATCAGTCCGTCACAAACGCGATTAGACATCAACTAACGTATCCACTAAACTTGAAATTCGCCTCGAACGCCAGGATCCACGATGACCCAACCGAAACAATTCGCCAGCCAGGCCGATCTCGAAGAAAAGAAGGTCACCTTCGCGCAGCTCTCCGAGCACGCCTGGGCCTACACCGCCGAGGGCGACCCGAACACCGGCATCGTGATCGGCGACGACTGCGTGCTGGTCGCCGACACCCAAGCCACGCCGGCGATGGCGGCCGATGTGATCCGCCGCATCCGCGAAGTCACCGACAAGCCCATCAAGTACGTCGTGCTGACCCATTACCACGCGGTGCGCGTGCTCGGCGCCAGCGCCTACCAACCGCAGCAGATCCTCGCCAGCCAAGACACCTACGACCTGATCGTCGAGCGCGGTGAGCAAGACAAGGCGAGCGAGATCGGCCGCTTCCCGCGGCTGTTCAGCAACGTCGAGACCGTGCCGCCCGGCATGACCTGGCCGACGATGACCTTCACCGGCAAGATGACGCTCTGGCTCGGCGAACTCGAAGTGCAGTTGCTGCAACTCGGCCGCGGCCACACCAAGGGCGACACGGTGGTGTGGCTGCCACAGGAGCGCACCCTGCTCAGCGGCGACCTGGTCGAGTTCGACGCCACGCCGTATGCCGGCGACGCCTATTTCAACGACTGGCCGAAGACGCTGGAGAACGTCGCCGCGCTCAAGCCGCTGGCGCTGGTGCCCGGCCGCGGGCCGGCATTGGTGGGCGAGGCGCGCGTGCGCGAAGGCATTGCAAGCACGGCTGGCTTCATCGCCGACGTGCGCGCCAGCGTGCAGGCCGGCGTGACCGCCGGCAAGGACCTGAACGCCGTCTACAAAGACACCTTCGCGAAGCTCAAGCCCAAGTACGGGCACTGGGTCATCTTCGACCACTGCATGCCGTTCGACGTGACCCGCTGCTTCGACGAAGTGACGCAGTACACGCATCCGCGCATCTGGACCGCCGAGCGCGACATCGAGATGTGGCACGCGCTGGAGACCTGAGGGCATGCCCACCGAGGCTGTCGACTTTCAGGCGCTGCGCTTCGACTCCGCGCGCCACGCCGACCAAGACGCGGTCGCCCCGGCGCGTCACCCGGTCGTCGTGGTCGGCGCCGGCCCGGTCGGCCTCACACTGGCGATTGACCTGGCGCAGCGCGGGGTGCGCGTCGTGCTGCTCGACAACGACAACACCCTCTCGACCGGCTCGCGCGCGATCTGCTTCGCCAAGCGCACGCTCGAGATCTTCGACCGGCTCGGCTGCGGCCAGCGCATGGTCGACAAGGGTGTGTCGTGGAACGTCGGCAAGGTGTTCTTTCGCGACGCGCAGATCTACCGTTTCGATCTGCTCGCCGAAGAGGGTCACGAGCGGCCGGCGTTCATCAACCTGCAGCAGTATTAAGTCGAAGGCTACCTCGCGCAGCGTGCGGCCGAACTGCCCGCGATCGACATGCGCTGGAACCACAAGGTGGTCGGCATCGCGCAGCACGCCGACCACGCACTGCTGACGATCGAAACACCCGACGGCCCCTACCGGCTGCGCGCCGACCACGTCGTCGCATGCGACGGCGCCCGCTCGACCGTGCGCGAACTCACCGGACAGCAAAGCACCGGCCGCGTGTTCCGCGATCGCTTCCTGATCGCCGACGTCAAGATGAAGATCGACCGGCCCGCCGAGCGCTG
>JANMWQ010000749.1:0-16409 GCA_031394085.1 Rhizobacter sp.
TCATCACCTGGGCGGTCGCGTCGCTCTTTGCGGCCTACCTCGTGACATCCCTCGCCGGTGCGCTGACCCGCGGCGCAGCCAGCGTGGTCGGCACTGCGGCCACTGTCACGGCGAGCGGCGTTGCCGCGGTCGCGGCGCCAGTTGCGGACATGGCCAAGCGTGAACTGGACGCGCAGGGCGTTTCGTTCGACAGCATCAAGTCCGAAGCCCGCAAACTGCTTGCGCAAACCGGCAAAGCCGAATTGCAGCCAGCCGCTGTTTCGGCCAAGGTCACCGAGGTAGCGGGGCAAACCACTTCGGCAGCCACCCGCGGCGCACCCTCGGACGACGAAGTCGAAAGCATCCTTCAGCGGGTCGTCAAGTCGGGCAAAGACACAGCGTCGCAAGTCGACCGTGACGCGTTGGTGAATGTCGTGATGGCGCGCTCGAACGTCAGCCGCGACGAAGCTGAAAAGCGCGTCGACGGTTGGACCACGACCTACCAACGCGCTCAGGCCAAGTTCGCAGAGCAGCGAGTTGCCGCCGAGCAGAAGGCTCGCGAAGTCGCCGATGCGAGTGCACGCGCGGCCTCGCAGGGCGCGCTCGGTGCCGTGTTGGCGTTGTTGATCGGCGCCGCAGCGGCCGCGTTGGGCGGCATCTTCGGCCGGGTGCGCCCGATGGCCGTCGCGTCGACCAAGTTTCGTTGAGCGTTAATTCTTTCCGAATCAATATTCAAGGAGCATCGACATGCGCAAACTCATTCTGATGGCCGTTGCCACCTTCGTCTGGAACCGGGT
This sequence comes from Rhizobacter sp., assembly GCA_031394085.1. Classification (GTDB taxonomy): domain Bacteria; phylum Pseudomonadota; class Gammaproteobacteria; order Burkholderiales; family Burkholderiaceae_C; genus LMDS01. Next base: position 777 of record JANMWQ010000749.1, read on the forward strand.
GCGGTCGCGGATTGCGCCGCGCCCCCGCTCGGGGCTCGACGACGGCGGGGACCGACGCGGCGTTTCCCGCTGACGCTGACATTCACACCGCAGGCGGCCCGCCGTATTGGCCGCAGACGAAGGACTGCTCCTACAGTGTGCGACGTGGCGGGCCGACAGACGCGGCCCGCTGCTTTACCTACGATCGAAGATCTTCACTTGGAGCCACTCATGCATTCGCACGCCGTCACCTCGCCCCGCTGGACCACGGCCTCCATGGCCGACGCGACCGACACCGCGCCGATGGAGCTGCACGAGCTTGGCGCCCACGTCAGCCGCTGCAACGGCAGCCGCGGCCGGTGGTTCGCGCTGCGCTGCGCCATCGACAGCCTGCACGACTTCGTTGCCCCGCGTTTCGTGACCACGTTGTTCGCCGCCGCTGTTGTGATCGGCCTGGCGGCGCTGGCACTTTGAAGCATGCGGCATGAGCCGACCAGCCGACCTGCTGAGGCTGGTCCCCGACGCACCTGAGGCGCTACTCGACATCCTCGACGGCAAGCGCGGCCCGGTCGAGCCGCCGAATCGATCGGAGATCTTCGGTCCCGAGCGCTTCGCCGAGCACGGTCGCAGCCTCGGTGAGACGCACCGTGCCCACGTGGCGCCGAGCCGATCGGCCGCATTCTTTCCGCGCCTCGAGGACAACATCCGCCGGCTGCGCGAAGCCCAGCACTACATCGGCGTTCACGCCCGCAGCGGCTACAACGTGAGCCCTGCAGCCGAATGGCTGCTCGACAACTTTCACCTGATCGAAGGCCAGCTCAGCGAGATTCACGAGGGCCTGCCGCGGCGCTACTTTCACGACCTGCCGGTGCTGGTCGACCCCCCGCTCGCCGGGCTGCCGCGCATCTACGGCGTCGCGTGGGCTTTCGTCGCACACACCGACGGCGCGTTCGACGAAGAGTTGCTCACGCACTTTCTCGGCGCCTACCAACAGACCCGCGAACTCACGCTCGGCGAACTCTGGGCGCTGCCGACAACGCTGCGCGTGGTGCTGGTCGAGAACCTGCGCCGTCTGGCCGAGCGACTGGCCACCAACAAGGCAGCACGCGAGGTGGCCAACCTCGTCGGCGACCGCATCGAGACCTGGTCGACAGACCGGCTCGGCGAATTGCTCGCGCAGCTGAACCGCCGCGGTGTCGGGCGGGTGTTTCTGGTGCAGATCGCGCAGCGCCTGCAAGACCACCATGCGACCGGCCTGACCAAGTACCACGAGTGGCTGCTCGAGACCCTGCCCGACCTCGCGGCCGCACAGGTGCAACAGCCAGCCGAACAAGCCGCCGACAACCTCAGCGTCAGCAACGCGATCAGCTCGCTGCGCTTGATCGGCAACGCCGACTGGCCCGACATCGTCGACCGCAGCAGCGCGACGATGCAGCTGCTGCTGCGCTCGCCCGCGTTTGAGGCCGAGCGCGCCGACACGCGCGACGACACGCTGCACGCGATCGAGCTGCTGGCGCGCCGCAGCGGTCGCTCCGAGACCGAGGTCGCACAAACGCTGACCGAGTTGATGCAGGGTGCCGACAGCGCAGGCACCGCAGGCACATCCGGCACGGCCGGCAGCGCAGGCGCGGTGGCGAGCCATTGGCTGCACGGCGCCGGCCGGCCCGAGCTGGTGCGCCGGCTCGGGCTGCATGAAGCGGGTGCGCGGCTCTGGCAAGAGATTCAGCGCCGCGCCGCACTCCCCGCTTACCTCGCCACGCTCGGCACGGGCACGGTCGCACTCGTCGCTTGGATCCTGCTGCGGCACAGCGATGCGCTGCCGAACTCGGTTGCGCCGCTTTGGTTGAGCCTCGCCGCGGCGCTGCTGATGCTGTTCCCGGCCTCCGAGGCGGTGGTCGCCGTCATCAACCGGCTGATCAGCGAATCGGCGCGTCCGAGCCGGCTGCCGCGCCTCGCACTGGCGCACGGCATCCCGCCCGAGCACCGCGTGATGGTCGTGATCCCCGGCATGCTGACGAGCCGCGCCGCCGCCGACGAACTCACGCACCGGCTCGAACTGCACCACCTCGCCAACCCCGAGCGCCATGCGCAGTTCGCGCTGCTGACCGACTGGGCCGATGCCGACACCGCCACGCTCGCGTCCGACACCTGTTTGCTCGACGCCGCGGTGCGCAACATCGCCGCGCTGAACGCGCGCTACGCGCCCGCGGCCGACCGGGCGCCGCGCTTCATCGTGCTGCACCGCGCGCGCGCCTTCAGCGAGACCGAGCGGCGCTTCATCGGCTGGGAGCGCAAGCGCGGCAAGCTCGAGCAACTGATCGACCTGCTCGTCTCGCCCGTGGCCGGCCGCGCCGCGCCGGCGCCGTTCATCGACCTCGGCGAATGGTCGCGCGTCGAGCCCGACACGCGCTATGTCGTCACGCTCGACGGCGACACGCAGCTGCCACCCGGCCGCTTGCGCGACCTCGTCGGCGTGGCCGCGCACCCGCACAACCAGCCGCAGATCGACCCCGCCACGCGCACCGTGACGCAGGGCTACGGCATCTTGCAGCCGCGCGTCGTGACGCCGCTGCCAGCGCCGAAAGACTTCACGCTCTACCACTGGCTGTTCTCCGGGCAGTGCGGCATCGACCCCTACAGCGCGGCGAGTTCCGAGGTCTACCAGGACGTGTTCAGCGAAGGCACCTTCACCGGCAAGGGCCTGATCAACGTAGCGGCGATGCACGCGGTGCTTTCCAACCGCCTGCCCGAAGGCCGCGTGCTCAGCCACGACCTGCTCGAAGGCTCGCTCGCGCGCTGCGCCGCCGTGACCGACATCACCGTGATCGAGGACGCACCGTTCCACGCCGACGTGGCCGGCTCGCGCGTGCACCGCTGGACCCGCGGCGACTGGCAACTGCTGCCGTTCATCTTCAGCACCGAGAAGTACGGCATCCGTGCCATCAACCGCTGGAAGATGATCGACAACCTGCGCCGCTCGCTGGTCGCGCCGGCGTCGCTCGCGCTGCTGATGCTCGCGCTCGGCAGCGGCGTGGTCGCACCTGTGGCCGCCCTCGCGCTCGTGCTCGCGGCCCTGATCGCCGGGCCGCTGATGGGTGCGGTGGCCGGTTTCGCGCCGAGCCGCGACGGCATCGCCAAGCGGCACTTCTACCGCATGGCCTTCACCGACCTGCGCCGCACGCTCACGAGCGGCCTGTGGTTGCTGGCGCAGTTGCTGCAGCTCGCGCTGATGAGCCTCGACGCGGTGGCCCGCACGCTGTGGCGCATGGCGGTCAGCCGCCGCCACCTGCTCGAATGGACCACGGCCGCCGCCGCACAAGCGGCATCGTCGACCCGCTGGCAAGCGATCGTGCGCAAGCACAGCGCCGTGTCGATCAGCGCGCTCGCGCTCTGGATCGGGCTGGTCGCGGTGCGAACGCCGTCGATCGCGCTGGCGACCGTGCTCTGCGCCGCGTGGGCCGCGTCGCCGGTGTGGACCTGGTGGGTCAGCCGCCCGCGGCCGCCCAAGCGCGACGCTGCGCTGCCGGCCTCCGACCAGACCTACCTCGAAGACGCCGCGCGCGACACCTGGCGGCTGTTCGAGCGCTGCGTCGGCCCCGACGACAATTTTTTGCCGCCCGACAACCTGCAGCTCACGCCGCAAACGATGGTCGCGCACCGCACCTCGCCGACCAACATCGGCCTGTACCTGCTCTCGGCGGCCTGCGCGCGCCAGTTCGGCTGGATCGGCACGCAAGACCTGATCGGCCGCCTGGAGGCCACGCTCGCGACGATGGACGAGTTGCCGCGCCACCGCGGCCACTTCCTGAACTGGTATGACACCGAGCGCAAGGCCGCACTGTTGCCGATGTACGTCTCGACGGTCGACAGCGGCAACCTCAGCGGCCACCTGCTCGCGGTCGCGCAGGCCTGCATCGAGCTCGCACGCGCGCCGTACGACACCAGCGCCGTTCGGCGCGCGATCGCGGCCTCGCAGGCGCGCATCGAGCCCCTGCGCGCGGCCGCCGCCGAGATGCTGCCCGACGGCGCACTGCAGCGCTTGCTCGCGCTGCCCGACCCGATCGCCGATGGGGTCGAGCGCCCGCAGTGGCTCGAAGGCCTGCTGCGCAGCGCTGCCGACGAACTCGCGGGCCTGCTGCCGGACGACAGCGCGGTGCTCGCGCCGACGCCGCTGAGCCTGTTCGCGTGGCGCGCCACCGATCACATCGCCACGCTGCGCAGCGCACTCACGGACGTGCAAGTGCGGACCCACGCGCAGCGATCGGTCGCCGGTGTCGACACGCCGGTCACCGACGACGCGATGCACCGCCTGCAGCGCCTCGCCGCGCGCTGTGAAGCACTCGCCTGGGCGGCCGATTTCGCGTTTCTGTACCACCGCAAGCGCCACCTCTTTCACATCGGATTTCGGGTCGCCGAGCAGCAGCTCGACGCGAGCTTCTCCGACCTGCTCGCCTCTGAATCGCGCCTGACCAGCCTGCTCGCGATCGCCAAGGGCGATGTGCCGGTGAACCACTGGGCCGCGCTCGGCCGGCCGTTCTACGCGGTCGGCGCCTACGCCGGGCTGCGCTCGTGGTCGGGCTCGATGTTCGAGTACCTGATGCCCACGCTGGTGCTCGACGAGCCGCACGGCAGCGTGCTGCGCGATGCCTGCCAGGCGGCGATCCGCGAGCAAGTGGCGTTCGCGGACGAGCAGCACGTGCCCTGGGGCATCTCCGAGTCGGCCTACGCGGCGAGCGACCACACGCTGGCTTACCAATACGCGCCGCAGGGCGTGCCGCGCTCGGCGCTGCGCCGCACGCCGCTCGACGAGCTGGTGATCGCGCCCTACGCGACCGCGCTCGCGGCGCAGGTCACGCCGCACCTGTCGGTCGCCAACTTCGCGCGCATGGAGGAGCTCACGCCGCGCGCCCGCTACGGCTTCATCGAGGCGCTCGATTTCAGCCCCGGCCGGCAGACTGCGACCGAGGGCTTTACGCGCGTCGACACCTTCATGGCGCACCACCAGGGCATGAGCATCGTCGCGATCGCCAACGTGCTCCTCGACGGCACGCCGCGCCGCTGGGGCATGGCCAACCCGCACATCGAAGCGGTGGGTTCACTGCTGCACGAGCGCGCGCCGCGCGAAGTCTCGTTGCTGCTCGCGCCGCCGCCGGGGCCTTCGGCCGACGCGCGCCAGCGCCGCGCCCCCGGCATGCTGCGCGACCTCGTGCCCGGCATGACCGCGCTCGCGCCGACCCACCTGCTCTCGAACGGTCGCTACAGCGTCGCGCTGCGCGCCAACGGCGCGGGCTGGAGCCGCTGGAGCAACGTCGGCATCACGCGCTCGCGCGACGATGTGCTGCGCGACGCGCACGGCAGCTTCTTCTACCTGCGCTGGGATCGCCAGCCGCAGGCCGTGTCGATCACGCAGCACCCGGCCCCCGACCCGGCCGCGCACTACCAGAGCACGTACCACGCCGACCGGGTCTGCTTCGACGCCACCTGGCCCGAGATCAACGCGCACAGCACGGTCTGGGTGAGCCCCGAGGACGACATCGAGTTCCGCGAGATCGAGCTGCGCAACCTGAGCGACCGGCCGCTCGATCTGGAGCTGATGTCGGCCTTCGAGATCACGCTCGCCGACCCGCGCGCCGATGAAGCGCACCCGGCGTTCTCGAACCTGTTCTTGCGCTCCGCGTGGCGGCCCGCGCAGCAGGCGCTGATGTTCGAGCGCAAGCCGCGCCTGCCGACCGAAGCCGCGCTGCATGCAGCGCACTTTCTGGCCGAAACCGATCCGGCCGTGCTCGGCCTGCGCGTGCAGACCGACCGCCTCGGCTGGCTCGGCCGCAACCGCGATGCGAGCCAGCCGCTGGCTTCGTTTGCGGCCCTGCCCACGCTGCCTGCCGACGCGACCCACGCGCCGCTCGACACCGGTCTCGACCCGGTCTGCGCACTCTCGGTGCGGTTGCAGCTCGCACCGCACACCAAGATTCGGCTGACCTTCTGCACTGCCGCATCCGACAACCGCGCCACGCTCGACGCGGTGATCGACAAGCACCGCCAACGCGGCCCGGTCGAGCGCGCCTCGCTGATGTCGGCCACGCTGACCGGCATCCGGCTGCGCGAACTCGCGATCAACGCCGAGAACTTCGCCGCGATCCAGACGCTGACGACGGCGGTCGTGATGCACGTGACTCGGCCGCAAGACGCGCCGCGCGAGCGCGCCGAGGCCTGCGACCGACGCCTGCTGTGGCGCTTCGGCATCTCGGGCGATCGGCCGATCGTGCTCGTCTCGGCAGGCACGCCACAGGGCCTCGGGCTGCTGGGCTCGCTGGTGCAGGCGCTGCGCGTCTGGTCGTGGTCGGGCGTGGCTTGCGACCTGGTCGTGGTCAACGCCGAGCCGGCGTCGTACCTGATGGCGCTGCAGCGTGAGCTGGCAGCGCTGCGCGAGCAGTTCACGGCGCAAAACGGCGGTCAGCCTTCGGGCACGAACACCAGCTTCCAGGTGCTGCGCGCCGACGAGCTCAGCGCTGACGAGCTCGGCACCTTGCGCACGCTCGCACGCGTCCACTTCAACGCCGATGGCCGGCCGTTCACGCACCACATGCAGGAGTGGACCGAGCAGCACGAGGCCGCGCTCGAAGACCGCCACACCGGCTCGGTCACCGCGCTCGCCGTGGCCGCCGGCGCGGGTGCCGAACCGCGTGTCTCGCAAGGCCAGTTCATGCCCGAGGGCGGCGAATTTCGCTTCGATGCGAGCGTGTTTCAGCGGCCGGCGCGGCCGTGGGTCAACGTGCTCGCGAACCCGGGCTTCGGTGCGCACATCTCGGAAGCCGGAGGCGGCTACACCTGGGCCCTGAACAGCCGCCTGAACCAGCTCACGCCGTGGTCGAACGACGCGCTCGCCGACCCGCCCGGCGAGTGGTTCTTGCTGCAGGACACGCGGTCGCGCGAGCTCTGGAGCGTCGCGCCCTCGGCCTGGGCCGACCCGAGCGCCAGCTACCGCGTCGCACACGGCCAGGGCTACAGCGTGATCAGCCACCGGCGCGGCGACCTCGAGGTCAGCGTGGCCTGGTGCGTCGATGCCGAAACATCGGTCAAACAAGTGCGGCTGCGCCTCGTCAACCGAGGCCATCGCACCCAGCGCCTGCGCGCGATCGGCATCGCCGAATGGATCATGGGCGGCAGCCGCGCCGACCGCGGCAGCACCGACACGGCCGCGTTCACGCAGCACTTGCCCGGCAATGACGCCAGCAACAACGCCAGCATCGACGCCAAGACCAGCGCCGAGACCACGCCGCCGCGCCGTCTGACCGCCCTCACCTGCACACAGCGCGACCGTTCGGCCGGCTTCGGCGAAGGCAGTGCCTTCTTCGCGCTGACCACCACCGGCGACGACGCACCCGACTGGACCTGCGACCGGCGCGAGTGCTTCGATGCGCGCGGGCGGCTGGCCGTGCCCGACGACTTCGGCCAGCGCAGCGGCGCCGGCCTCGACCCCTGCGCGGCGCTGTCGACGCGGATCCGAATTCCCGCCGGCGAGACCGCCGAGTGCGTGTTCCTGATGGGCTTCGGCGCGAACCCGACCCTCGCGCGCCAGCTCGCCACCACCGCGACGACCGTGCCGGCGAAGGCGCGCCTGGAGGCCACCCGCGCGATGTGGCAAGCATTGCTGGGCGCGACCACCGTGAAGACGCCCGACCCGCTGTTCGACGCGATGGTGAACCGCTGGCTCCTGTACCAGACCGTCGCGTGCCGGCTGTGGGCGAAGGCCGGGTTCTACCAAGCGGGCGGCGCGTTCGGCTTTCGCGACCAGTTGCAAGACGCGATGGCCCTCGCGTGGGCGGCCCCCGACATGCTGCGCCGCCAGATCCTGCTGAACGCATCGCGCCAGTTCCCCGAGGGCGACGTGCAGCACTGGTGGCACGCGCCCACCGGCGCGGGCGTGCGAACCCACTTCTCCGACGATTTGCTGTGGCTGCCGCACGCCTGCGCGCATTACCTGCGATGCACCGGCGATGCGTCGCTGCTCGACGAACAGGTCGCGTTCATCGAAGGCGGCGCGATCCCCGCGGGCGCCGAAGACGCCTACTACGTGCCGGCACCCAGCGACGCCATGGCGACCGTGTTCGAGCACGCTGCGCGCGCGCTCGACCACAGCCTCAAGGTCGGCGCCCATGGCCTGCCACTGATGGGCACGGGCGACTGGAACGACGGCATGAACCGGGTCGGCGCCGAGGGTCACGGCGAATCGGTCTGGCTGGCGTGGTTTCTGTGCGACCTGGTCGACGACTTCGCGCCGACTGCGCGCGCCCGCGGCGAGACCGCCCGGGCACGCCGCTGGGAAGAAGCAGCGCGCAAGTGGCGCGAGGCGTTGCAGCGCGAAGCCTGGGACGGCCAGTGGTACAAAAGGGCGTTCTTCGACGACGGCACGCCGCTCGGCTCGCACACCAACACCGAATGCCGCATCGACCTGATCGCGCAGTCGTGGGCGGTGATCTCGAACGCCGCGACGCCGGCGTTTCAGCGCATGGCGATGTCCGCGCTCGACACGCACCTGGTCGACGCCGAGGCCGGCCTCATCAAGCTGCTCACGCCGGCCTTGCAACACCAGCAGCCGAGTGCCGGCTACATCCAGGCGTACCCGCCCGGCGTGCGCGAGAACGGCGGTCAGTACTCGCATGCCGGTGTCTGGGCGCTGATCGCGCAGGCGTTGAGCGGCGACGGCGATGCGGCGTACCGCTACTTCACCTACCTGAGCCCGGCGCACCGCTCGGCGCACGCGACGCGCAAGCGACCGTACGCCATCGAACCATATGTCATGGCCGGCGACGTGTACGCCGAGGCGCCGTATGTCGGCCGCGGCGGCTGGAGCTGGTACACCGGCTCGGCCGCATGGATGCACCGCGCGGCGATCGAGCACATGTTCGGCATGCAGCAGCGGGGCGACGAGATCGGCTTCACGCCGTGCCTGCCGTCGCACTGGCCGCAGGCCGAGCTCACGCTCGCGCGCGGCAGCCGCAGCCTGCGCGTGATCTTCTGCCGCACGGGTTGTGAGCCTGCGTCGCTCGACGCCCACTTCGAGCTGCAGCACGGCCAGATGCTTCGTTGGTCCGATCTGCGCGAGCACAGCACCGTCTGGCTGAGGCTCGAAACCGCGGCGGCTGAAGCGCCTGCACTGGCGCTGCCGTTGCCCGTGAACTGAACGGACTGCAGCGCCGCGCGGTGCCGTCCTACAACGGCGGGCGTGCTGCGCCGATGGGCCGGCAAGCAACGCGTTCTTACAGTCTGTGCACTGACAACGGGGCGATCCGACGCCTCGAATTCAACGGAGACCGTGATGCTGAAGTGGGCCTTGATATTCGCCGTGATCGCTGCCGTGGCAGGCCTGTTCGGCTTCACCGGCATCGCTGCTGGCGCGGCCGGCATCGCGAAGATTCTGTTCATCGTTTTTCTCGTGCTGTTCGTGGTGGTCGTGCTGCTGGCCTTGTTGGGCATCGGCGCCGTCAGCTGAAGCGAAACAGCCAACCCTTCACCCAAGGAGACTTTCATGAGCGCGAACAAAGAACCCCGCAACGTCACGAAGTTGCCGACCAGCCCCGGCGAGCGCCTGGTGCTCGACGAGCAGGGCCTGACCGATGCGAAGCGCTCGCTCGATCAGGGCGCCGTGGTGCCGAGCTACGGTCCGTGGCGCGAAGACATCATCGGCCTGCTGAACGACTCGCTCGCGACCGAGCTGGTGTGCGTGATGCGCTACAAGCGCCATCACTTCACTGCCAAAGGCCTGGCTTCGCCGAAGATCGCCGAAGAGTTCATGGTGCATGCGCTCGAGGAAACATCGCATGCCGACCAGATCGCGGAGCGCATCGTGCAACTCGGTGGTGAACCCGATTTTTCGCCGGCGCGCCTGCTGGAACGAAGCCACGCCGACTACGACGAGTCGAGCGAACTCAAAGCCATGATCAAGGCCAACCTGATCGCCGAGCGCGTGGCGATCGAGGCTTACACCCAGATGATCCACCTGATCGGCGACAAAGATTCGACCACCCGCCGCATGCTCGAAGGCATCCTGAGCCAGGAACAGGAACACGCCGACGAGCTCTGCGACTGGATGACCGACTGATCGAGGCCAACCGGTGGCCGGCCCGAGCGCCACCTGTAAATTCATAACTCTTATCAACCCCTCAGGAGAATCACCATGCAACTGCGCACTTCCATCGCCTCGGCCGTCGCTGTCATCGCCCTCGTTACTGCCTCGGGCTGCGCTGTGACGCGTGGTCAGGAGTCCGTCGGCGCGTATGTCGACGATGCTTCGATCACCACTTCGGTCAAGGCGCGTTACGTCGACAACGCCGCGGTCGACGCTTCGTCGATCAAGGTCGAGACGCTCAACGGCACCGTGATGCTCTCGGGCTTCGCGAAGAATTCAGCCGAACGCAGCACCGCCGAAGACATCGCCATGAAGGTCAAGGGCGTCAAGAGCGTCAAGAACGGCATCGCTGTTCGTCCGTAAGCGCACCAAGCAACCCCGACGCCGGCGTTTCGCCGGTGCGCACCAGACGCCCCGCGTTCCTCGTGAATTGCGGGGCGTTTCATTGCCAACACCGCAGAGCTCCATGACCGCTGCCGACATTCCGACTTCACCGGCCATGTTCAAAGACTCACCGACGCCGACCTCCAGCTACGCGACCACCGTGCTCGCGGTGCTGGCCGTGATCGTGGCGCTGTGGTGGGGCCGCAGTTTCATGGTGCCGCTGACCGCTGGGCTGATGCTGGCGCTGCTGGTGCTGCCGGTGACCGCATGGCTGACACGCTGGCTGCGCGTGCGCATCATCGCGACGACGCTGACGCTCGCGCTCGTGCTGACCGTGCTCGGCCTGGCGGCGGCCGCCTTCGGAGGTCAACTCGGGCGCGTGGCGGGTCGCATGCCCGACATGATCAGCCTGGTCGCGCAGCAAGTCGCCGACACCGAGCCCGCTGCGGACTCGGTGATCGAGCGCGCCCGTGGCGCGTTTCGCGAACTCGACCGTGCCGCCGATCGCTTCGGCAGCGCGAAACCGATCATCCCGATCTTCCAGACCACGCGTGCGAAGGCCGCGGCTGCCAAGCAGGCCGAAGCCGCAGCGAGTGCGGCGGCCGCCGCGGCGCCGCAGGTCAGCCTTTCCCAAACCGCGACGGTCGCGTTGCGCGACAGCGCGGTCAGTGGTTCGAGCGCGTTGCTGAAGCTGGCGGGCGACCTGATCATCGTTTTCTTCGTCGCCTTCTTCGTCCTCGCCGGTGGGCGTGCCCTGGCCGAGCGGTTTCTCGATCTCTGGGCCGCGCGCCCCGAGCAACGCGAGCGCGCCGAACGCGCCGCGAACGAATGCGTGCGGCAGATTCGGATCTACGGCGGGGTGCTGCTGGTGACGAACACGATCATCGGTCTTGCGGTGTGGGCGGCATTCGCCTACGCCGGGCTGCCCGATGCCGGCGGCTGGGGCGTGACGGCCGCGGTGCTGCACGTCGTGCCCTACCTTGGCATGGCGCTGCTCACCGGCCTGGGCGCGGCCGAGACCTTTCTCGCCCATGGCACGCTCGGATCGGCATTCGCGATGGCGGCCTTCCTGGTGCTGCTGTCGACGCTCGTCGGCACGGTCGTCACCGCCTGGCTGCAAGGCCGAGCCGCGAAGATGAACGCCACCGCGGTGTTCATCGGCGTGGTGTTCTGGGGCGCGCTGTGGGGCGTGTGGGGCCTGTTGCTCGGCCCGGCGCTGGTGGTGCTGCTCAAGGTGGTGGCCGAACACACTCGGCCCGGGCAGCGTTTGGCCAACTTGATGCAAGGCTAGAAATGACAACCCCTAGGCGCCTTCGGCACCGTCCCCCGAGGGGAGCTCAGACATGAAGTCCCTGATCGACCTGCTGATGACGTCCGGCCGCCTGCCGGCACGCGCGCTGCGCTTGCTGTGGGCCGCGCTGCAACGCTACCTCGATGCCGGCGGCATGCGCCAGGGCGCGGCGGTGGCGTTCTATGCGGCGTTCTCGATCGCGCCGCTGCTGGTCGTGGTGACCGGCGTGATGGTTTGGTTGCTCGGCAGCGATACCGCGCAGGCGGCGCTGCTCGACGCCGTGCAACGCCTGATCGGCGCAAGCGAGACCAAGACACTGTCCGACCTGCTCGCGCAACGCGAGGTCGCGCAGGTCGGCGCGCAGCCGGCGGCGTTCGGCTCATGGCTCGCGCTCGCGACCACGCTGATCGGCGCGACCGGCGTGTTCATCGAGCTGCGTTCGGCGCTGCAGGCGATGCTGGGCGAATCCGACGGCGCGTTCAGCTGGTGGCGGCTGGTGCGCGTGCGGCTGCTGGCCATCGGCGTCGTGCTGGGCTGCGGTTTCCTGCTGTCGGTCGCCATGTTCGCGCAAACGGTTTCGCTGCTCGCACTCAAGTGGGCTTCGACGAATTGGCCGGTGCTCGCGCCGCTGCTGGGCGCGGTCGAAACGCTCTGGTCGTTCGCGGTGATCACACTGTTGTTCGGGCTGATGATCAGGTGGCTGCCGAACGCACGGTTGCCGATGCGGCACGCGCTCGCCGGTGCGGCCGTGGCGGGGGGGCTGTTCATGGTCGGCCGCTACGGCATCAGCCTGTACATCGCGACAACGGCGACGCGCTCCGCGCTCGGCGCCGCAGGCTCGTTCGCGGCGCTGCTGGTGTGGGTCTACTGGTCGAGCCAGATCTTCCTGCTCGGCGGCGCGGTGGCAGTCGAGCTCGGCCACCCGGAAAAGGTCCCGCGCGACTCTGCACGGCCGCTCGCCGGCGCCACAGCGGCTTGAGTCAGATCAACGGTCGCGGCGCCGGTTTGCCATCCCCGTAGAGATCGGCGATGCGCGTCAGCGCGTGCACGTCGAGCAGGTGCAAGCCACCGTCTTCGATGTGGTGAAGACCGCGCCGCTCCAACTTGCGCAAGGTCTTGTTGGTGTGCACCAGCGACAGCCCCAGCCCGTCGGCGATGTGCTGCTGCGTCAGCGGGAACGGCATGCCGAGCGAAGCCTCGCGCTCGGGCATCAGCGCGGCAACACGCTTGTAGAGCAAGACCAGCAAGGTCGCGATGCGCTCCTCGGCGCTGCGCCGCCCGACCGACAGCAAGGTGTCGTCGACGACCGACTCTTCGTGCGCCGTCAACCAGGTCACCGCGAAACCGAGCGTCGGCGCGGAGCGGTGCAGCTCCCAGACGGCGTCGCGCTGGAAGACGCACAGCACCACGTCGGTCAACGCCTGCACGCCGTGCGCCGACGCGTCGCCCATTTTCTGCTGCACGCCGATGAAGTCGCCGGGCAGCAGGAAGTTCAGGATCTGACGGCGGCCGTCGCTCAGTGTCTTGAAGCGAAAGGCCCAGCCGCTGAGCAGCGTGTAGAGCGGCGCATTCGTCTGGCCTTCGTGGATGATGCTGCGGTCGGCCTGCACGACGATCTGTTCGCGTTTGAGCGATTCGATCAACGCCACTTCGGCGGGCGCGTGCTCGATGAACAGCGGCAGCGCACGCAACGGGCAAGTCTGGCAAGACACGAGTTTCACGGTGACAGCTTTCGCGGCAGCCGGGGTCGGCCGGCAAAGCGCTCACGTTAGCAGGAAGCGGTGTGTCCTTCGGCTGCTCGCCCCGCGCCGCATGAACGAAAAAAGCCGGCGAGCGCCGGCTTTTCTTCATGCGCTAGACGGCTCAGCTCTTGTTGAACTTCACCTTCGCGGCGCTCACGCACGCCGACTTGGCATCCCCGGCGAGTGCATCGCACTTCTCGTTCGCGACCTTGTAGTCGGCGTCGCGCTTGTCTTCGGCAGCGTCTTTGCGGGCCTCGCCGACCTTCTTGCTCATCTTGGCGTCGGCGATCGCCTTGGTGTGGGCCGCCTTGGCTTCGGTCTTGCACACGTCCTTGTCGTTGGCGCCTTTGTCGTCGCACATTTCCTTGGCAACGGCGTAATCGCCGTCGGCCTTCACGACAGCGATGTTGTTCGAGTCGGTCTGCTTGCCGGTGTAGTTGTATTCGGCCTCTGCCTTCGCGACATTTTCCTTGGCCTTGGCCTGCTCGGTGCAGATGTCTTTCTTGTTGTCTTTGTAGGCGTCGCACGCAGTCTTGTCGGCCTTGTACTCAGCGCTGATGCGGCCCTTGGCGGCGTCGTAGTCGGTCTTGTTGCCGGCCGCGGCAAAGGCGCCCGATGCGGCGAACATGGCAGCGACGGCGATACCGGTCTTGCAGTTCTGGAGCGTGATCATGGTGGTTTCCTTGTCAGTCAGCGGCGAGAGTTCCGCGGTGCCCGAAGTATGAAAAACCACCCTGCCCCGACACAGCGGACGCCGCCGCAACAGGGCGTAGTGTTTCTCCTACCGGCGAACCGCGCGCGCCGCTTTCGCCGGGCCCGGCGCCGACAGCAGCGGCTTGGCCGCGATGCGCTGCGAGAGCGCCCGGCATGCGTCGGCGCCGCGCTTGGCTTCGGCGCTGCTGCCCACGTCCATCAGCGGGATGATCGCGGCCAGCGGGTTGATCAGCGCGAGCAGCGCCGAGGCGCCCAGCCGCGTGCCGAGCTTGCCTTTGTCGACCGAGACGCTCGGGCTCCCGAAGGTGCCACGCAAGATGATCGGCGTGCGCAACGCGAGTGGGCTGAAGTCTTTCGGGGTCGCGACGACGCGCAGGTCGAGCGCTTCGGTCGCGAGCGAGAGCGAGCCGTCGACCCAGAGCGTCGTGTCGGGCGTGTCGAGCACCAGCACGCGCGGCTTGAGCAGGCCTTGCTCGACGCTCAGATCGGCCACGGTGCAGGTCACCGGCAACGAATCGTCGCCCTTGATCAGCATGCCCAGGCCCTGCGCGATGTCGAGGCCGGCGGCCTCGACTGCGAGGTGCGAGATCGTGCCGCCGACGAGCTGCATGCGCATCGCGCCGCGCAGGCTGCCGAGGATCGCCGCGGTCGATTTGCCCTGCCCGGCCACGCGCGCTTCGCCGCTCAGGTTGCCGGTGATGTACGGCGGCGCGTTGTCGGCACGCGATTGCTTGATCCAGCTCTCGAGCCGAACGCCGGTCCAGCGCAGGTCGGCCGTCCACAGCGCCTGTGGTTTGCGGCCGTCGAGCTGCACCGTGCCGAACAACCGCCCCTGCCCGGTGCGGGCATCGAACTCGCGCAGCGTGAGCACGCCGTCGGTCAGCACGAGGTGGGTGCGCAGCGGCTTGAGCGGCTCCAGGATGCTGCTGCCGAGGTCGAGGTTGTCGATGTCGATCAGCACGTTCGCGTTCATCGCGCGCAGTGCCGGCAGATCGAACTCGCGGTCGGGCAGCACATGGCCGGCCGTCGCACTCGCACGCTTGGGCGACACATTTGCGACCGCGACATCGGGCACGCTGGCCGATTTTTTTGCGGGCGCGCCGACCGCGGGGCCGAGGTCGGCCAGCACGAGCTTCGAGCCCGTGAGCCGGCCGGCGAGCATCGGCCTCGCGGGGCGCGGGTCGTAGGTGAGCGCGCCGTTGAGGCGGCTCGAGCCGATCGCGGCGTTGTCGATCACGGTGTTCCAGACCACGCCGTCTTTGGCGATCAGGCCCTGCACGCGGAACGGCCCGGTGGTCGGCAGCGTCACGCGCAGCGGGTCGCCCACCGCGGCCAGCGACGGCCCTTCCACGGTGAAGCGGCCTTTCAGCGCGGTCAGGTGCAGCGCGTCGGTG
>JANMWQ010000764.1:0-2345 GCA_031394085.1 Rhizobacter sp.
CCACACACGCCGCTCGACGATGCGGTGGAGGCCACGCTGGAGGGCATGGGCTGTTTCTTCATCACGCATTAAGGCCGAGCCGGAAAACCTTGTTGCTGTTCTTCCAGAACACCAACTCCCGCTCGGCCGGACTCGCCAGCACGTCTTCGACTAGTTTGATGTGCTCCTCGATGCCGTAAGGAATCGCGCCGAAGTCGGTGCCGAACACCACGCGGTCCACGCCGCACATCTCGACGGCAGCGCGCACGCCGATCGGGTTGAACCCCATCGTGTCGACCAGGATGTTGGTCTTGAAATAAGACGACGGCAGCCGCTTGTTGACGTAAGGCCTGCCCTTCGGCGGATTGGGGATGCCTTTGTAGTTGAGCTGCCAGGTGAAATCGAGGCGCCCCAAAATCGACGCGAGTTCGCCGCCCATGTGAACGATCAACACCTGCAGTTTCGGGTGGCGATCGAATACGCCCGAGCCGATCATCTTGGCGCCGTTGACCGTCGAATCGAAAGGTCGGCCAACGGCTTCGTTGAGGCGGTATTGCATCAACGCCTCGTGCCCGATCGACAGCATCGGTGGATGGATGTGAACGACCAAATCGTTCGCTGCGGCGAACTCCCACAACCACTCCGCCTTCGGGCTGTCGAGGTAGGTGCGGTTCGCGCCATCGCCGTAACTCGACGACACCGCGATCGCTTTGGCGCCGCCCTTCTTGACCATCTCCTCGACGATCGGCCTGCAACTCTCGTCGAGCGCGTGGGCGTTGGCCATCAGCGCGAACTCGCCGGGGAAGCGGTCCCGGATCGCCAGGTATTCGTCGTTCATGAACTTGAGGGCGTCGCCGGTACTGACCTTGAGCAGGTCGTGCGCGATCCACTCCACCTCACCGCCGTTGCTGGCCACGCTGAGGGTCACGCCGGCCTTGCGCTGCTTGGGCATGGCGTAGTCCAGATCGACGAAATCGCGGTAGCAGACGAAGTCGAGCGGGTTGGTCTGCGGAAACTCTTTTTTAGGGTCGTACAGGCCCACGGCCGCCATCTTGGCTGCGAGCTTGGGCCCGACCACGTGCCGATGGGTATCGACGACGGCCGAATGTTTCTTGCCGGTCGACGCTGGCGCTGCGTTTTTGTCGGCGCCCGCGGCAGCGGCACCGGACACCGCCGCACCCATCAACGGGATGGCGGCCAGCATGCCGAGGGCGGCGCGACGATCGGGTTTGGATGAGTCAGTGGTGTTCATGTCGGGGCTCTGAATTGGGGTTGTTGAATTGAGACCGCCGCTTGTTCGCTTTCGTTGAGACCCGCGGCGACGAGAGCGCCTGTCGCGGCAAGCGTGGCCAGCACGAAGGCGAGTGACTTCAGTATCTCGATCGGTCGGGTGCGCACAGGGGTTCCTTGCGGTTGACTTCGGCATGGCGCCGAAGGCACACCGGGCTACCGGCGTTGAACTCAATGTAGCCACGCCCGCCGGGAGCGACTTGCGCTGGATCAACGGGCCCTCCGATCGTCGCGCCTCTCAGCCGCTGATCACTGCGCCGGTGGCCGGCTTGATCTGGCGCAAGCTCCTGGCGAATCGCGGTCGAACAATCCGCTGCATGACCGAACGATCGACCCTTGTCATGACCGCCCGTTCCGCCCGCGAGCCAACGCCGAACCCCGCCCCCATCGCCTGTTCCGAGTGCGGCCTGCGTGCGCTGTGCCTGCCGCTGATGATGTCCGAGGACGATTTAAAACGCCTCGACGCGCTCGTCGACAGCCGCCGCTTCGTCAAGCGCGGCCAGGCCTTGTTTCGCAGCGGCGACCGGTTCGAGGCGGTCTACGCGATCCGGTCCGGCTTCTTCAAAACCCGGCTGGCATCGACCGATGGCCAGGAGCAGGTCACCGGCTTTCAAATGGCCGGCGAGGTGCTCGGGCTCGCTGGCATCAGCACCGAAGTGCACCCGTGCGACGCGGTCGCGCTGGAAGACTCGCAGGTCTGCGTGATCCGCTACGGGCAGCTCGAATCCTTGTCGCGCGAATTCACCGACCTGCAGCGGCAGTTCCACAAGGTCATGAGCCGCGAGATCGTCGCCGACCACGACCTGATGCGGCTGCTCGGCAACCGCCGCGCCGAGGAACGCGTCGCGGCCTTCGTGCTCGACCTGACGCGGCGCCTTCGCTCGCGCGGCTTCTCGTCGGCTTCGCTGGTGCTGCGCATGACGCGCGAAGAGATCGGCACCTACCTCGGTCTGACGCTCGAGACCGTCAGCCGTTGTTTCTCGCGCCTTCACGATGACGGTGTGCTGCGCGTGCAACGGCGCCGGGTCGACATCCTCGACCCGGCCGCGCTGGTGCGCCTCGTCGATGGGCCCTAG
>JANMWQ010000776.1:0-2820 GCA_031394085.1 Rhizobacter sp.
CCTTTCGCATCGTCGACCTCGGTCGCGAGCCGCACCGCGATCGCGCCGCCGAGCGAGTGGCCGAAGATGTAGCGGTCGCGACCGGGATACTTCGCCTCCAACCAAGCCCAGCCGGCGCGCGCGTCTTCGTTGACCGTGGCCTCCGACGGCAAACCGTCGGTGCTGCGGCCGAAGCCGCGGTAGTCGATCGCGAGCACCGCGAAGCCGAGTTCGCGCATGTGCCGGATGCGAAACAAGCTGCTGTCGACGTTGCGCCGCGCGCCGTGCAAGTACAGCATCACTGGTGCATCCGGCGTCGGCCCGGCGAGCCAGAGCGCGTGCAGCTTTGGTTTGGCCGTGGCCTCGGGCAGCGTGATCCAGACATCTTCGACGCCGTCGGTGCGCGCGCCATCGTCTTGCGTGGTGAGCACGCTGGCCTGAAAGATCCACTTGCGCTGCTGCGTGTCGAGGCTGACGCAACCGGCGGTCGCCGCGGTCGCGAGCAAGGCGAGGGCGGGCCAGCGCCAGCGGATCGTCGTCAGAATTTTCGGCATCTGCATACAGATGGCGCGGTCGACCAAAAGTTCAAGCGCGACGCTTTCACCGCCCGCGCCAAAACAGGCCGTCGAGCTCTTTCAGCGTGATCTGGCGCCAGGTCGGCCGGCCGTGGTTGCACTGGTCGGCCCGATCGGTGCGCTCCATGTCGCGCAGCAGCGCGTTCATTTCTTCGAGCGTGAGCTGGCGGTTCGCGCGCACCGCGCCGTGGCAGGCCATCGTCGACAAAATCTCGTGCTGCGCGCGCTGGATCACGCTGCTGGCGTCGAACTGCGCCAGCTCGGCAAGCACGCTGCGCGCGAGCTCGACGACATCGCCGCCGGCCAGCGCGGCCGGGTGCGAGCGCACCGCGAGCACGGCGGCCGAGAGCGGGCTCACGTCGAGGCCGAGGGCACGAAGGTTGTCGGCCTGCGCTTCGGCCGTCGCGATCTCTTGCGCCGTGGCGGCAAAGGTGGCGGGGATCAGCAAGGGTTGCGAGGCGATCGCCTGACCCTGTTGAGCGGTCAGGCTCGCCTTCAAGCGCTCGTAGACGATGCGTTCGTGCGCGGCGTGCATGTCGACGATCACCAGCCCCTGCGCGTTTTCGGCCAGCACGAAGATGCCGGCGATCTGCGCGATCGCGCGACCCAGCGGCCATGCATCGGGCGCGGCCGCGGGCAGCGCGCAGACCGGCGCGGCGGCCGTGCTGAGCGCGGTCGGTGCGGGCGCGGCCTGGCCGTTGTAGTGCGCCGGCAGTTCCTGCGCGTACAGGGTCGAGAGCTGCTGCAGGCCGAGCGAGGCCTGGTGCGCGCTCTCGGGACGACGCCATTCGGTTGCCGCGAAATTCGACGTGGCTGCAGCATCGCCAGCGAGCGCCGCGCGCGGAATCGCCAGCGCCGTCTCCACCGCCCGCCGCACGGCCTGATGCACCTCGCGCGATTCGCGAAAACGCACCTCGACCTTGGTCGGGTGCACGTTCACGTCGACGCGGTCGGGCGCGATCTCGATGAACAGCACATAGGCCGGCTGGCGCCCGCCGTGCAGCACGTCTTCGTAGGCAGACCGCACGCCGTGCGCGATCAGCTTGTCGCGCACGAAGCGGCCGTTGACATACACGTACTGCTGATCAGCTCGCGCACGCGCCGCCTCGGGCGTGCCGCTGCGGCCGGTGACGCGCAGCACGCCCGAGGCGATCTCGAGTTCGCGGCTCTGGGTGACGAAGTCTTGGCCGAGCACGTCGATCACGCGTTGCGCCGCATTCGCGCGCCGCCACTGTTGCGAGAGCTTGCCGTCGTGCCACACCGTGAAGCTCACCTCGGGCCGCACCAGTGCGTGCCGGCGCACCGCCTCGACGCAATGCGCGAACTCGGTCGCCTCGGTTGTGAGGAACTTGCGCCGCGCCGGCGTCGAGAAAAACAGCTCGCGCACCTCGACGCTGGTGCCGAAGCCGCGCGCCGCAGGCAGCAGCTCGCCGGAGCGCGCATCGAGCCGCTGTGCATGCGGCGCATCGGGCGTGCGACTCGCGATCGACACCTCGGCGATCGACGCGATCGCGGCCAGCGCCTCGCCGCGAAACCCCATCGTCGCCACGCCTTCGAGCTCGGCGAGCGACGCGATCTTGCTGGTCGCATGGCGGCGCAACGCGAGCGGCAATTCGTCGGCCGCGATGCCGGCGCCGTCGTCTTCGACCACGATCTGCCGGATGCCGCCGCCGATCAGCTTCACCGTGATCTCGGTCGCACCGGCGTCGAGCGCGTTGTCGACCAGCTCGCGCACCACCGAAGCGGGTCGCTCGACGACCTCGCCGGCAGCGATCTGGCTGACGAGTTCGTCGGGCAACTCGCGGATCGGGCGGCGCGGGCGAGGCTGGAACACGGCATTCATCGGCGCATTGTAGAAAGCCGCAAACAAGCGGTTGTTGCCTTGCCTTTTCGGCCGATCGCCGAGCCGGAGCCCGAATTCACAATCGGTCTGCAGTCACGAGCAGCACCCATGACCGAACGAGCCACCCTGATCGCCTCCGCCACCGAGAGCCCCGCTTTTTTGCGCGCGGTCAGCGACATGGGTGCGCGCCGCCCGGTCGCGACCTCGCGGGCGATCTACAACCACCAGGGCATCAAGCTGCTCGAAGGCGGCATGGCCGTCGACGGCGGGCTCTACGACCGCCTGCTCACGCACCGCCTCCGCGCGCAGCTCGACGAGAGTTTGGCGAGCGACGCGCCAGTCACCGGCGCGCTGTTGCGCGAAGCTGCCGAGGCGGCGATGGCGCGGCTGCCGTTCTTCGCGCTGATGGGCCTGCCCGGGCGA
>JANMWQ010000786.1:0-1771 GCA_031394085.1 Rhizobacter sp.
CCGGGCCGCCCTTCTCGTTCTTCCACTCATCGATGCAGGCGGTACTCAAGCCGAGCTGTGCAGCGCGGATCGCAGCGATTTGGCCGCCCGGCCCGCTGCCGATGACGACCACGTCGAATTTTTGTGCCACGGTTCAGTCCCCGATTGCAAACATCAGATGTCGAAGAGAAGTCGCGACGGATCTTCCAGCGCTTCTTTCATGGCCACCAACCCCAGCACGGCTTCACGGCCGTCGATGATGCGGGGGTCGTACGACATCGCGAGGTAGTTCATCGGGCGCACCACGATCTGGCCGTTCTCGACCACGGCGCGGTCTTTGGTCGCGTGCACGCCGAGGATCGCGGCCTGCGGCGGGTTGATGATCGGCGTCGAGAGCATCGAGCCGAAGGTGCCGCCGTTGCTGATCGAGAACGTGCCGCCGGTCAGGTCGTCGAGCGAAAGCTTGCCCTCGCCGGCCTTCTTCGCGAACTCGGCGATCTTCTTTTCGATGTCGGCAAAGCTCATCTGGTCGGCGTTGCGCAAGATCGGCACGACCAAGCCACGCGGCGAGCCGACGGCGATGCCGATGTCGAAGTAGCCGTGGTAGACGATGTCGTTGCCGTCGACGGACGCGTTGATGATCGGGTACTTCTTGAGTGCCGCGACCGCAGCCTTCACGAAGAAACTCATGAAGCCGATCTTGACGCCGTGCTCCTTCTCGAACTTCTCTTGAAAGCGCTTGCGCATCTCCATCAGCGGCGCCATGTTCACTTCGTTGAACGTGGTCAGGATCGCGTTGGTCGATTGCGATTGAATCAGGCGCTCGGCGATGCGCGCACGCAAGCGGCTCATCGGTACGCGCTGTTCAGGGCGTTCGACCAGCGCTTGCATCGCCGGTGCGGCAACGCTGGGCAACGCGGCCTTCGGGGCTGCGGCCGGTGGCGCCTTGGCCAGCACCGGCGGCGTCAGTGCAACCGGCTTCGTGCCGGCGCCTTCCATCGACGCGAGCACGTCGCCCTTGGTCACGCGGCCATCCTTGCCGGTGCCGGGCACCGAGCCCGCCGGGATGCGGTGGTCGGCCATGATCTTCGCGGCGGCCGGCATCGCCGGCGCACCGTTGGCCGCGGCATCGGGCTTGGGCGCGGGCATCACGCCGGGCGTCGCACCGGGCGCGGGTTCGGCCACCGGCACCGGTTTCACATCGAGCGGGCTCACTGCCTCGGTGCCTTCGGTGTCGATCTTCGCGATTACTTCTTCGGCAATGCAGGTTTCGCCGTCGTTCTTCACGAGTTGCATCATCACGCCAGCGGCCGGCGCCGGCACTTCGAGCACGACCTTGTCGGTCTCGATTTCGACCAGAATCTCGTCCATTTCGACGCGCTCACCCGGGCGCTTTTTCCACTGCAGCAAGGTCGCTTCGGCGACGGATTCGGACAGCTGCGGACACTTGACTTCTACGATTGCCATTTGAGTTCTCGATGTTCTTATTGAGGTGCGAAGGCTGGCCGCTTACTTGCGCAGTTCACTTCGACAGCACGAAGCCCTTGAGCTTGCCGTAGGCTTGCTCCAGCAGCGCCTTCTGCTGCTCCTGGTGCAGCTGCGAATAACCCACGGCCGGTGACGCCGAAGCGGGCCGCCCGGCATAGCCAAGCTTTTGCCCGTCGAGCATGTTTTCGTGAACGTAATGCTGCACGAAAAACCAGGCGCCCTGGTTCTGCGGCTCGTCCTGGCACCACACCACATCGGTGGCGTTAGGGAAGCGCTTCATCTCAGCCGCGAAGGCCTTGTGTGG
>JANMWQ010000802.1:0-7909 GCA_031394085.1 Rhizobacter sp.
ACGAGGTCAGGCTCAGGCTGACCCCGAGCACCAGCGGGCCGAGCGTGGCCGAGGCCCAGTAGACCAGCACGCGCTGCGCGATCGGGCGCGGCGTGCGCACGCGCCAGATCGCGTTGAGCGTGCGGTCGATCGTCAGCATCAACGCGAGCGCCGCCAAAAACAGCAGCGCGAGGCCGACGCTGCCCACGCCCTTGGCCTTGGCGGCGAACGTGGTCAGTGCCTTCAACACCTGGCTCGCAATGTCGGGCGGCACGAGGGTTTGCAGAAAGTACTTCTGCAGCGACTCCTGGAAGCTCGCGAACATCGGGAACGCCGAGAACACCGCGAGCATCACGGTCAGCAGCGGCACCAGCGAGATCAGCGTCGTGAAGGTCAGGCTGCTGGCGGTGAGGCCGAGTCGGTCTTCGCGAAAACGGGCGCGCAAGGTGCGCAGCGTGTCGAGCCACGGCCAGGTCTGCAGGGTCTGCACCAAGTCGGGCAACTGCTCGTGCACTGCCGACTTGATCGTGGTCGTGAGATTCATTGCTGGCATCATAGCCAGCGATGAACCCCACACCTGCCCTGCCTGAAGCCACACCCGCGCCCGCGCCCACACCCGCAGCGCTGCCGGCCGCCATCGCCTGGACGCGAGCCGTCGCGGTCGGCAGCGTGATCGCGCTGATCGCGCTCGGCCTGGCGTGGGAGCTGTGGTTGGCACCGACCGGCAACCGCACGCTCGCGCTGAAGGTCGTGCCACTGCTGTTTCCGCTCGCCGGCTTGCTGCGCAACCGCATGTACACCTACCGCTGGTTGAGCCTGATGGTGTGGCTCTACTTCACCGAAGGCATCGTGCGCGCGACCAGCGACCGCGGCGCCGGTGTCTGGCTCGGCGCGATCGAGGTGTTGCTGTGCCTGTTGCTGTTCGCAGCCTGCGCGGCGCATGTGCGCTGGCGTCTGCGCCATGCGAAGGCGGCGGCGACGGCGGTCGCGTGAGCCGCCGCGCTGGGCCGCCCCGAGCAAGGCGCATCCCCTCGGTGGATCGGGCGATGTACGCATCGATCGAGGGGCCGACGTGACCCTGGTCGACGCCCTGCGCGCCGCGGTCGGTGCGTCCCACGTGATCGTCGATGGCGACCTGTCGGCCTGGGAGGTCGACTGGCGCAAGCGCTACCGCGGCCGTGCGCTGGCGGTCGTGCGACCCGACTCGACGGCTGAAGTCGCGGCTGTGGTCAAGGCCTGTGCGGCGCACGGCACATCGATCGTGCCGCAAGGCGGCAACACCGGGCTGGTCGGTGCATCGATCCCGAACGAGAGCGGCACGCAGGTGCTGCTGAGCCTCGCGCGCATGAACCGCATCCGCGCGATCGATGCGGCCAACCTCGCGATGACGGTCGACGCCGGCTGCATCTTGCAAACCGTGCAAGAGGCCGCCGCCGCACAGGGCCTGCTGTTCGCGCTCAGCCTGGCGGCCGAAGGCAGCTGCACGATCGGCGGCAACCTCGCGACCAACGCCGGCGGCACGCAGGTGCTGCGCTACGGCAACGCGCGCGAGTTGTGCCTCGGCCTCGAAGTGGTGACCGCCGCCGGCGACGTCTGGCACGGCCTCACCAGCCTGCGCAAGGACAACACCGGCTACGACCTGCGCGACCTGTTCATCGGCAGCGAAGGCACGCTCGGCGTCATCACCGGCGCAACGCTGAAGCTGCACCCGCAACCTGCGGCCGTGACCACCGCGCTCGCCGCACTGACGACGTTAGACGAGGCCGTCGAGCTGCTGCAGCTCGCGCAGGCACGGCTCGGCGCCGGCCTCACCGGTTTCGAGGTGATGGGCCGCTACGCGCTCGGCCTCGTGCGCACCCACATGCCGCAGCTCGCGCAACCGCTGCCGCCGTGCGAATGGACGGTGCTGCTGGAGCAGTCCGACAGCGAGAGCGAGGCGCATGCACAGCTGCGCTTCGAGTCGCTGCTGGAGGCCGCGCTCGAACGCGGCTTGATCGGCGACGCGGCGGTCGCGAGCAGCACCCAACAGTCGAACGCGATGTGGCACTTGCGCGAGTCGATCCCGATGGCGCAGGCGGTCGAAGGCGCGAACATCAAACACGACATCGCGCTGCCTGTCTCGCAGATCGCCCGCTTCGTGGCGACCACCGACGCGGCGCTGCTGCGCGCCTTCCCCGGCATTCGCCTCGTCAACTTCGGCCACCTCGGCGACGGCAACCTGCACTACAACGTGCAGGCGCCCGAGGGCACCGAAGCGGCGGTGTTTCTGCGTGACCACGAGCAGGCGGTCAACACGGTCGTCTACGACGCGGTGGGCGAGTTCGCCGGCTCGATCTCGGCCGAGCACGGCGTCGGCGCGTTGAAGCGCGACGCGCTCGCGCAACGCAAGTCGCCGGTCGCGCTGCAGCTGATGCGCTCGATCAAGCAGGCGCTCGATCCGAACGGGTCGATGAACCCGGGGCGAGTGCTGTGATCGCGCCCTGAACCCAACCGGCGAGGCCCAACCGCGTGCGCTACTGAACCGTGCCCTTCAACGGCTCGGGCACCGCCACCGCGACGACCTCGATGCCTTCTTCGCGCAGCGCATCGGCGTCTTGCGCCGTGGCGCGACCACGGATATTGCGCTCCTTGGTTTCGCCGTAGTGAATGCGGCGCGCTTCTTCGGGAAAACGGTCACCGACATCCTCGGTGCTGTTGATCGCGTCGCGCATCGCGCGCAGCCAGCGGCCCTGCGCGCGGGCGTGGGCGATCTCGGCAGCGGCCGGCGGCAGCGTGGCATCGCCGCGCTGAGTCGACACGTTGAGGCGCGGCGCGCTCGGCAGCCGGGTGATCGCCTTGTCGTCGCACAGCGGGCAGGCGACCAGGCCGCGTTGGCCTTGCGACGAGAAGTCTTCGTCCGAGGCGAACCAGCCTTCGAAGCGGTGATCGTGCGCGCAGCGCAGGTTCAGGACCTTCATGGCGCGATTATCGGTGGGGGTCGCTCATGGCGCCGAATGCCATTCGAGCGGCCAACGCCCGGCGCGCCAATTCTGCAACCAAAGCAGGCCGATCAGCGTCTTGGCGTCGGTGAGTTCGCCGCGGCGGGCGAGCTCGTCGAGCTGCTCGGCGCTCATCTCGGTCACGTCGAGAAATTCACCGGCGTCGAGCGCGCGATCGCCCAGGGTCAGGCCGCGTGCGAACCAGACCTCGATGCCTTCGTTCGAGTAGGCGATCGCGTTGTGCAAGATGCCGGCGCGCGCCCATTCGGCAGCGCGGTAGCCGGTCTCTTCGATCAGCTCGCGAATCGCGCAGTCGAGCGGCGGCTCGCCGGCATCGAGCTTGCCTGCCGGGAACTCGAGCATCACGCGCGCCAGCGGGTAGCGCCACTGGCGCTCGACGACGAGCTGCCGTCGTCGAGCAGCGGCACGACCATCACCGCGCCAGGGTGGACGATGTATTCGCGCTGCGCCGCGGCGCCATCGGGCAGGCGGATCTGGTCGCGGCGCACATCGAGAAACCGACCGCGGTAGACCTGCTCGGACAGCACGGTCTCTTCGCGCAAATGGGCGTCGGGCGCCTGCAGTGCGTTCATCGCCCGCGCCTCAGGTAGCGCCAGACGAAGCCCGGGAATGCGAAGGTCAGAAAGGCGAACCCGAGCGCGGCATAGAACTCCCAGCCCTGCCGCTGGGTCTGCCCGGCACGCGCTTCGAGTGCGAAGCCGATCGCCAGCGTGATGCCCCAGAACACGACCAGCTCGAGCAGACGCCAACCCAGCACCTTGGGCGCGCGGCTGGGGCCGACGACGAACAAACGCTCGTTGACGAAGGGCAGATTGGCCGCGATGACCGCGATCAACAGCACCAACCAGACGGCGGCGGACGAACCCGAACCCATGGCTGCGCCTCGGCGATCAAGTCGCCAGCGCCTTGACGATGGCCTGCACGCACAGCGTCATCAAACCGCCGGGCAGGATGCCGAAGGCGAGCACGGCCACACCGTTCAGTGACATCACGACACGCACATCGGCACTGCTCTCGATCGGGCGCGTGTCGACCGGCTCGTCGAAATACATCACCTTGATCACACGCAGGTAGTAGTACGCGCCCACCAGCGACAGGATCACCGCGAACACCGCGAGGTACACATAGGCGGTCACGTTGGTCGTGATCAGCGACTGCAGCACCGACAACTTGGCGTAGAAGCCCACGGTCGGCGGCAAGCCGGCGAGCGAGAGCATGAAGACCGTCATGACCAGCGCGAACCAAGGGCTGCGTCTGGCGAGGCCTTTGAAGTCGTCGATGTTGTCCGCCTCGAAGCCCTGGCGCGACAGCAGCATGACCATGCCGAAGGTGCCGAGCGTGGTCAGCACGTAGGTGACGATGTAGAACATCGACGACGCATACGAATTGCCGGCAGAGATCGTGTTGCCGTAGACCACGCCCGAGCACAGGCCGAGCAGCATGAAGCCCATCTGCGCGATGCTCGAATAGGCCAGCATGCGCTTGAGGTTGGTCTGCGCGATGGCGACGACGTTGCCGAGCAGCATCGAGCCGACCGCGAGCACGACCAGCATCTGCTGCCAGTCGGCCGCACGGCCGAGCATGCCTTCGACCAGCAGGCGGATCGTGATCGCGAATGCGGCGAGCTTGGGCGCTGCGCCGATCAGCAGCGTGACCGCGGTGGGCGCGCCCTGGTACACGTCGGGCACCCACATGTGGAACGGCACCGCGCCGAGCTTGAAGCCCAAGCCGGAGACGATGAACACGACCGCGAGGATCATCACGCCCTGGTTCGGTTGCCCGGTGCCGATCGCTTTGTAAACATCGGCGATGTCGAGCGAGCCGGTCGCGCCGTACATCATCGACAGGCCGTAGAGCAGAAAGCCGCTCGCCAGCGCGCCGAGCACGAAATACTTCATCGCGGCTTCGGTCGAATCGGCGTGGTCGCGACGCATCGCGGTCAGCGCGTAGAGGCTCAGCGTCATCAGCTCGAGGCCGAGGTAGACGACCAGAAAATTGTTCGCCGACAGCATCACGCAGATGCCGAGCAGCGAGAACATGCTGAGCGTGAACAGCTCGCCCTTCAGGATGTCGCGCTCGGCCGAATACGGGCGCGAGTAGACCAGCGTGACCATCACCGCGAGGGTCGAGAACAGGCCGAGCAGATGCCCCATCGGGTCGGCCACGACCATGCGCTGCATCGCATAGACCGTGTCGCCGGCATTGAAGGCGAGCAGTTGCATCACCGCGACGACTGCGAGCGAGGCCTGGGTCAGCAGGTAGGTCGGCAAGCGCTTGGGGTGGTCGACCCACAGGTCGACCATCGTGATCACGAGGGCGCACGCGAGCAAAACAAGCTCGGGGTAGATCGCGGGCCAATTCATCTGATTCATAGGGAGGGGATCTTGCTGACGGCCACGTGCTTGAGCAGGTTGTCGACCGAGACGTGCATCACGTCGGTGAACGGCTTCGGGTACAGGCCCATAACGAGCACGGCCACCGCCAGCACCGCGAGCATGCCGAACTCGCGGGCGTTGATGTCGGTCAGCGCGCGCACGTGGTCGTTGGCGATCGGGCCGAAATACACGCGCTTGACCATCCACAGCGTGTAGGCCGCGCCCGAGATCAGCGCGGTCGCGGCGATCAAGCCGAGCCAGAAATTGGCCTTGACCGCCCCGAGGATCACCATCCACTCGCCGACGAAGCCGGCGGTGCCCGGCAGGCCGCAATTGGCCATTGCGAACAGTACGCCGAACGCGGCGAACTTGGGCATCGTGTTGGCGACGCCGCCGTAGGCCGCGATCTCGCGCGAGTGCACGCGGTCGTACAGCACGCCGATGCACAGGAACATCGCGGCGGAAACGAAGCCGTGCGAAACCATCTGCACGATGCCGCCCGACATACCGAGCTCATTGAAGATGAAGAAGCCGAAGGTCACGAAGCCCATGTGCGCGATCGACGAATACGCGACCAGCTTCTTCATGTCTTGCTGCACGAGTGCGACCAGACCGATGTAGACCACCGCAATCAGCGACAGCGCGATCATGAAGTTCGCCCAGTGGTGCGACGCGTCGGGCGCAATAGGCAGCGAGAACCGCAGAAAGCCGTAGCAACCCAGCTTCAGCATGATCGCGGCCAGCACCACCGAGCCGCCGGTCGGCGCCTCGACGTGGGCGTCGGGCAGCCAGGTGTGCACCGGCCACATCGGCACCTTGACCGCGAACGCGAGGAAGAACGCGAAGAACAGGTAGCTCTGCTGCGTCATCGTCAGCGGCAGCTTGTGCCACGCCAGGATGTCGAAACTGCCGCCCGACTTGTAGTACAAAAAGATCAGCGCGACCAGCATCAGCAGCGAGCCGGCCAGCGTGTACAAGAAGAACTTGAACGCCGCGTGGACCCGCCGCGGCCCGCCCCACACGCCGATGATCAGGTACATCGGAATCAAGGTGGCCTCGAAGAACACGTAGAACAGCAGGCCATCGAGGGCGCAGAACACACCGACCATCAGGCCCGACAGGATCAGGAACGAGCCCATGTACTGGTTCACGCGGTCGGTGATCACCTCCCAGGCCGAAACCACCACGATCACAGTGATGAACGCGGTCAGCGGCACGAACCACATCGACAGGCCGTCGACCCCGAGGTGGTAGTGCACGTTGAAGCGCTCGATCCAGTTGAACTTCTCGGCGAACTGCATCGCCGCGGTGCCGCTGTCGAACCCGGAAATCAGCGGCAGCGTGACCACGAAGCTGATCAGCGATGCGGCCAGCGCAGCCCAGCGCACCAGGCCAGCATGGGAATCACGGCCGAACGCGAGCAACCCGACGCCGAAAAGAATCGGCAGCCAGATTGCGAAACTCAACAAACCCATCTTGTTTTTCTCCGTGCGGGTTATTTGGGCGCCGAGCCGAGCAAGAACGGCCACAGCTGCCAGGTCATCAACCCGATCACGCCGACGATCATCACCAGCGCATAAAAATACAGGTAGCCACTTTGCAGCTTGCGACCGAGCGCGGCGACTGCGCCGACTTCACGCACGGTGCCGCCGATCAGCAACCCATCGATGAAGCCCTGGTCACCGCCCTTCCACAGCGCGGTGCCAGTGACACGCGCCAGCCGCGCGATCACGTTCTCGTTGAACCAGTCGAGGTAGTACTTGTTCTCGAGCAGCTTGTAGACGAAGCCGAAGCGTGCCTTGATCGCAGTCGGGATCGCCGGGCTGACCATGTAGAACCAGTACGCCATCGCGACACCGGCGATCGCGAGCCAGACCGGCAGCGAAGTCAGCGCGTGGATCGACATCGCGACTACGCCGTGAAAGCCACGCGCGAGCTCTTCCATCGCCGGGTGCGCTTCGAGGTCGATCTGGATCGCACCCTTGAAGAACTCGCCGTAGAGCATCGGCCCGATCAGGTAGCCGGCGATCACCGACGGAATGGCGAGCGCGACCAGCGGCACCCACACCACCGCAGGCGACTCGTGCGGCACGTGCGGCTCGTGCCCGTGAGCATGATCGGCGTGGTTGTCGTGGTGATCGTCCTCGGCCGCGTGCTCAGGTGGAAACGGCCTGGCGCGGAAATTTTCCTTGCCGTGGAACACCAAAAAGTACATCCGGAACGAATAGAACGCGGTGACGAACACACCGGCCGCGACTGCGAAATAGGCGAAACCGGAACCCCACAGGTGGCTCGCGTGCACCGCTTCGATGATGCTGTCCTTCGAGTAGAAGCCGGCGAAAAATGGCGTACCGATGAGTGCCAACGACCCGATCAACGACGTGATCCAGGTGATCTTCATGTACTTGCGCAGGCCGCCCATGTTGCGGATGTCCTGGTCATGGTGCATGCCGATGATCACCGAGCCCGCCGCCAAAAACAGCAACGCCTTGAAGAACGCATGCGTCATCAGGTGGAACACCGCCACCGAGTAGGCCGAGGCGCCGAGCGCGACCG
>JANMWQ010000029.1:0-13921 GCA_031394085.1 Rhizobacter sp.
TTCTGGATCGACAGCAGATCCTTCAGCGCTTCACGCGCCAGGCCGATGTTGATCTCCTTGTGTGAAAACCGGGAGTACGCCAGGATCTTGCGCAGCGCGCCTTCGAGTTCGCGCACATTCGCGCGCACATTCTTCGCGACGAAGAAGGCCACGTCTTCGGGCATCGGCGTGGCCTCGAGCTCGGCCTTGCGCATCAGAATCGCGACGCGCATCTCGAGCTCAGGCGGCTCGATCGCGACCGTCAGCCCGGCATCGAAGCGCGAGGTCAGGCGCTCGTCGATGTCGACCAGCCCTTTCGGATAGGTGTCGCTGGTCATGATGATGTGGGCGCGTTTGGCAAGAAGCGCCTCGAACGCGTTGAAAAATTCTTCTTGCGTTCGCTCTTTGCCAGCGAAGAACTGCACATCGTCGATCAGCAGCAGGTCGAGCTGGTGGTACTTGGCCTTGAGTTCGTCGAAGGTCTTGCGCTGGTAGTTCTTGACCACGTCGGTGATGAACTGCTCGGCGTGCAGGTACAGGATGCGCGCGTCGGGTTTGTCGGTCAGCAGCGCGTTACCGACCGCATGGATCAGGTGTGTTTTGCCGAGGCCGACACCCCCGTAGATGAACAACGGGTTGTACATCTGGCCCGGTGCACCGGCCACATGCAGCGCGGCCGTGCGAGCCATCTGATTGGCACGGCCTGGCACGAGCGTGTCGAAGGTCAGCGACGGGTTCAGGCGGCTGCGCGATGGCAGTGGCGTCGGCTGGCTGATTGCGCGCGGCAGGTTCAGTGCCTGCGAGACCGTGACCGGCGCACCGGTCATCGGCCGGATCGGCGCCTGGGCAGGCGCGTCGATGCGCACGGTCAGCGCGATGTCGAGCCGAACCGGCTTGCCTGCCAGTTCGGCGAGGACGGCTTCAATCCGCCCGGCGTACTGGTTGCGAATCCAGTCGAGCTTGAAACGGTTGGGCACGCGCAACGTGACGACGGCACCGAGGTCTCCCTGATCGGTGACCTCGGCCGCTGCCAGCGGGCGAATCCAGGTGTTGAATTGTTGTTCGGGCAATTCGGCCGCGAGTCGCTCGCAGCCACGTTGCCAAAGGTCAGCGCTCATTGTGGAAAACTTGTCTCGGGAGCGGTGGAATTGTACGTTGTGCGATGTGCCGATCGGCGGTTATCCACAGAACGGTGCCACCCGTCAATGACCCCGCATTGCTTGCGTGGCGGGTGTATGTCATTGACCGAACAGGGGGTTTTTGGTGTAATCATGGGTTTCCCGGAGCCAAAGCGGCGCGGGCAGATCAAACGGCCCACCAACGACCTGAGACAGGTCGTCCAACGGGCCAGCTGGACAGACCATGAAACGCACCTACCAAGCCTCCAAAGTTCGCCGCGCCCGCACCCACGGTTTTCTCGTCCGCATGAAGAGCCGCGGTGGACGTGCCGTGATCAACGCACGCCGCGCCAAGGGCCGCAAGCGCCTCGCAGTCTGAGGCCTGCCCGGGCAGGTCGCAGCCGGTCGTTGCACTCATGATCGCGCACCTCGTGCGGTCGGCAGATTTCGAGCGCGTCCTGCGCACGCGAACCCGGGTGAACAGCGTGCACTTCGCGGTGCACCACGTGGCTGGCCGGCCGAGCGCGCCGGGAAAACCTGCTTCGAAGCTTGTTGGAGCCGAGTTGTCAACAGGCGAGAAGCGAATTGAAACACCACCTGTGGATGACTTTGCCCGAACCGCGCCTGATGCGGTGTGGCTCGGTACCGTGGTGCCGAAGCGCCACGCGCGGCGTTCGGTGACCCGCAGCTTGCTCAAACGCCAGATCCACGCTGCCGTGATGCACCATGCAGCGTCGCTCGCCTGCGGCCTGTGGGTGGTGCGCTTGCGCGCCCCGTTCGACCGGGCTCATTTCGTCAGCGCTGCGTCCGACGCGTTGAGGCGCGCCGCTCGCGAAGAGCTCGAAAGCCTGATCGGCAGCGCAGCGCAGCGCAACGCTGCCGGCGCCTGACTGCGGCGGTCCGGACGCGATGGCGCAATTTCTGGTCACGCTGCCGCAGCGCGTGCTGATCGCGCTGGTACGCGGCTACCGCTTGTTGCTCAGTCCCTGGCTCGGCAGTGCCTGCCGGTTCGAGCCGACCTGCTCCGCGTACTCGCTGCAGGCGCTGCAAATGCACGGGGCAGCGCTGGGCAGTTACCTGACCCTGCATCGGCTGGTGCGCTGCCACCCGTACTGCAAGGGCGGGCACGAGCCTGTGCCCGAGCACGCGCCAGCGCTGTTTCGTCATTTCGTTACCGGCACGCGGCGCGCTGCCAGTCGCCTCACTTCCAACTCGACGGACAAAACCCTCCCATGACCGATATGCGTCGCACCCTGCTCTGGGTGGTGTTCTCGATGTCCCTGTT
This sequence comes from Rhizobacter sp., assembly GCA_031394085.1. GTDB lineage: Bacteria > Pseudomonadota > Gammaproteobacteria > Burkholderiales > Burkholderiaceae_C > LMDS01. The sequence goes on from JANMWQ010000029.1 coordinate 2,383, forward strand.
CTTGATCTACGACGCGTGGAACAAGCACAACGGTCAGCCGTCGTTTTTCAGCCCGGCGCCGGCCAAAGTCGCGACGCCCTCGGCCTCGGCGGTGAGCGGCCTGCCGAAGCCCGCCGGCACGACCGGCGGCGGGGTCGGTGCCACCCCGGATGCGAGCTCGGGCGCTGTGTCGGGCGCTGCGCCCGTCGTCGCCGAGCAAACGACCATCACCACCGACGTCGTCAAGGCCACCCTCAGCGGCGCCGGCGGCACGCTGACCCGGCTGCAACTGTTGCAGTACCCGGATCACGTTCAGACGGAGTGGTACGAGCCGCTGCTCGAGCTGTTCGGGCGCAAAGCCGCGCCGGCCGCGCCGCAGGACGTGGTGCTGATGGACGAAGCGCCTGGTCGCCTCTATGTCGCCGAATCCGGACTGATCCCGACGGCCGGCGGCTCAGGCCTGCCGAATCACCACACGGTGATGACGCTGGTGCCGGGGGATCGCACCCTGGCTGCCGGCCAAAACACGCTGCAGGTCAAATTCGAGTCGCCGGTCGTCGGCGGCGTCAAGCTGGTCAAGACCTACACCTTCAAGCGCGGCGACTACGTGATCGACGTGAAGAACGAAGTCGTCAACGAGTCGGGCGCCACGGTGTCGCCGCGCCTGTACCTGCAACTCGTGCGCGACGGCGTGCCGCCACCGGGCGAATCGAGCGTCTACTCGACCTTCACCGGCCCGGCTGTCGACGACGGCAGCAAGTTCCAGAAGGTCGACTTCAAGAGCATCGAAAAGCGCACTGCGACTGACAAGTCCGACCACACGACCCTGTCCGACAGCGGCTGGATCGCGATGGTCCAGCACTATTTCACCTCCGCCTGGTTGATCGACAAGGCCGATGGCACGAAGCAGCCTCGCGAGTATTTCACCGGCAAGTCCGACATGACGAACCCGTCCACCGGGCAGCCGGCGCGCGTCTACTCGGTCGGCATGTTCGTGCCGCTCGGCGAGATTGCTCCGGGCGCAACCAAGGCCTTCGACGCCAAGCTGTTCGGCGGCCCGCAGGAGGAAGAAAAGCTCGCCAAGCTCGCGCCACGCCTCGAACTGGTGAAGGATTACGGCATCTTCAAAATTCTCGCTGAGCCGCTGTTCTGGCTGCTGACGCAGATCCACAAGATCTTGGGCAATTGGGGCTGGTCGATCGTCGGCTTGGTCGTGCTGTTGAAGATCGCGTTTTATTGGCTCAACGCCAAGGCCTATGGCTCGATGGCGAAGATGAAGGCGATCAACCCGAAGATCACCGAGATGCGCGAGCGGCTCAAAGACAAGCCGCAGGAGATCCAGAAAGAGATGATGCGCATCTACCGCGAAGAAAAGATCAACCCGCTGGGGGGGTGCCTGCCAATCTTCGTGCAAATGCCGTTTTTCATCTCGCTGTACTGGGTGCTGCTCTCGACGGTCGAGATGCGCGGCGCAACATGGATCGGCTGGATCAGCGACCTCTCGGCCAAAGACCCGTACTTCATCCTGCCGATTCTGATGACGCTCACCAGCCTGCTCCAGACCTGGCTGAACCCGACGCCGCCCGATCCGGTGCAAGCCAAGCTCATGTGGTTCATGCCGTTGATCTTCTCGGTGATGTTTTTCGTGTTTCCGTCGGGCCTGGTGCTGTATTGGCTGACCAACAACATCCTTTCGATCGCGCAGCAGTACGTGATCAACAAGCGGCTGGGCGTACTCGGCAAGTAGCCGATGCTGCCGCGCCGCAACGATCCGATCGTCGCCGTCGCGACGGCCAGCGGGCGCGGCGCGGTCGGTATCGTGCGGGTCTCGGCAGCCGACCTCTCCGGTTTCGCGTTCGCGCTGTTCGGACGCTCGCTGCAGCCGCGCCACGCGACCTACCTGCCGTTCGAAGATGCGGCCGGCACGCCGATCGACCACGGCCTGGCGCTTTACTTCCCGTCGCCGCACTCCTACACCGGCGAGGACGTGCTCGAACTGCAAGCCCACGGCGGCCCGGTCGTGCTGCAACTGCTGCTGGCGCGCTGCCTCGAACTGGCTGACCCACACCTGCCGGACCTGCGGCTGGCGCAGCCTGGCGAGTTCACCGAGCGCGCGTTCCTCAACGACAAGCTCGATCTCGCGCAGGCCGAAGCCGTCAGCGACTTGATCGAAGCCAGCACCGAAGCAGCGGCCCGCTCGGCGGGGCGCTCGCTGACCGGCGCGTTCTCCGACCAGATCAACGCGTTGCGCGACCGCCTGATCGACCTGCGCATGCTGGTCGAGGCCACACTCGACTTCCCCGAAGAAGAGATCGACTTTCTCGAGAAGGCGAACGCGCGCGGCCGGCTCCAGGCCATCGCCGTGCAGCTCGACGCTGTGCTCGACCGCGCGCAGCAAGGCGCGCTGCTGCGCGAAGGCATCACCGTCGTGCTCGCCGGTCAGCCCAACGTGGGCAAGAGTTCGTTGCTCAACGCGCTGGCCGGTGCCGAGCTCGCGATCGTCACCCCGATCGCCGGCACCACGCGCGACAAGGTCAGCAGCACGATCCAGATCGAGGGCGTGCCGGTGCATGTGGTCGACACCGCAGGTTTGCGCGACGCAGCCGACGAGGTCGAGCGCATCGGCGTGGCGCGCAGCTGGCACGAGATCGAGCACGCCGACGCAGTGCTGCTGATGCACGACCTGACACGCGTCGGCGAGCCCGCCTACGACGCCGGTGAGGCGCAGATCGAGGCGCAGCTCGAGGCGCGTGTGCCGGCCGCACTGCGAAGCGGCGGGCGCCTGCTGCATGTTTTCAACAAGTCCGATGCGACGCCGGCCGCCCCGTGTGCGCCGGGCCTCGCACTCTCGGCCCACACCGGCGCCGGCATCGCGGCCTTGCGGTCGAAACTGCTCGAACTCGCCGGCTGGCACGCCCAACCCGAGGGTTTGTTCATCGCCCGCGCACGCCACGTTCAAGCGCTGCGCGAGACCCGCGCCCACCTCGCTGGGGCGCTCGCGCAGGCCGCCCGCGCCGACGCCGCGCTCGACCTGTTGGCCGAAGAGCTCCGCCTCGCGCACGACGCGCTCGGTGAGATCACCGGCGCGTTCACGTCCGACGCGCTGCTCGGGGAAATTTTCAGTCGCTTCTGCATAGGAAAGTAAGTCCGTGCGCGGAGCCGTTTCGCAAGTTGACAAACGGACACCTGACGGCGATGAAGGGTGCGACCCGCGCGTTCGCCCGCTGCGCGCCCCCACGTCGCGCGTCGATAATCGGGCCTACAAGCAGGCCTCGCGTGGGCGCTGCGCCGAGGAGGCCCATGGAAATCGACGAGCTCGTGCAAGCCATTCAGACGCTCAATGCCGAAGACGCGTTCCGTGCGCGCCTGAGCGCCGAGCAGTGGCGCAGCATTGCGCCCTACCTCACGCGCCACGAGATCCGCGCCGGTGACCTGCTGATCAAGCAGGGCGACGCCGACCGCACGATGTACTTTCTCTCGCAGGGCAGCCTGCAAATCTTCGTCACTGGCGGCCCGCCGGGCAGCAACCGCATCGCGATCCTGCGCACCGGCTCGGTGGTCGGCGAGCCCGGCCTGTTCGGCGAAAGCCCGCGCATGGCGAACGTCGAAGCGATGACGCCATGCGTGGTGTTCGCGCTGCGCGGCCCGCGCCTCGAAGAGCTGGCGCAGCGTCTGCCGGCGCTCGCACTCGAGTTGTTGCGCGCTGCCGGCGGCGTGATGGCGACGCGCATGCGCGCGAACCTTGCCAAGCAGACGCCGTTCAGCTGACCTGCGCGCGGCTCAGCCGCCGAAACGCGACCGACCGACGACGCGTACGCCTGCGGGTGCCAGGCGCTCGACCACGCAGCCCGCGCCCATCTCCACGAACTCGGTCGTCAGCGCCGGCCACGGCTCGGCGCGGCCGAAAGCGAGCGTGGCGGTGTCGATGTGGCGGCACCACGCGCTGCTGCGCACTGCCGCCGGCTGCAGGCGGTGGGCCTTGAACCACGCGCCGATGCGTTGCGCCTGTGCGCGCCCTTCAACGCTGAATCAGGGGTGACAGTGTCATGAGGATCGCGTCGCGACGTTTCATGGGTGTCATTTCTTGCCCAGCAATCGCGCCTCGGCGAGCGCCAGCGGTTCGGGCTTGCCGGCCAGCACCAGTGTGTCACCGGCGGCGAGCACGAGCGCGTCGTCGGGCTTGACGACCGCGCCGTTGGCGCGCCGCACCGACACCACCGCCACGCCGACCGCGTGCAGCGCTTGTGCGGCGAGCGTCTGGCCGAGGTGACTGCCGGCCATCGGCAACGTGACGCTTTGCAAACGTGCCGTGTGCAGTTCGTCCGCGGTGTCGTCGTCGGCACCGTGAAAGTAGCCGCGCAAGAGGCCATAGCGCGCGTCGCGTTGGTCTTGCACCAGGCGCAGCACGCGCCGCATCGGCACGCCGACGAGCGCCAGCGCATGGCTCGCGAGCATCAGCGAGCCCTCGATCGCCTCGGGCACGACCTCGGTCGCGCCGGCGGCCTGCAGGCGCTCGATGTCGGCGTCGTCGATCGTGGGCACGATCACCGGCACGGTGGGCGCATGCGCCTGCACCAGCCGCAGGATCTTCAGCGCCGAAGGCACGTCGTGGTAACTGACAACGACCGCGCTGGCGCGCGCCAAGCCTGCGGCCATCAGGCTTTGAAGCCGCGCCGCGTCGCCGAACACCACGCTCTGGCCGGCCGCGGCGGCCTGGCGCACGCGGTCGGGGTCGAGGTCGAGCGCCATGTACGGGATCTTCTCGCCATCGAGCAGGCGCGCCAGGTTTTGCCCGCTGCGGCCGTAGCCGGCGATGATGATGTGGGCCTCGGCGTTGATCGAGCGCTTGGCGATGGTCGTTATCGCGACCGACTGCATGAGCCAGTCCGATGAACTGAGTCGCATCACGATGCGGTTGCTGTACGTGACGATGAACGGCGTGGCCAGCATCGACAGCACCATGCTCGCGAGCACCGGGCTTTGCAGATTGGGGGGCAGCAGGCCGCCGTCGTTCGCGAGTGCGAGCAGCACGAAGCCGAACTCGCCCGCCTGCGCGAGGTACAGGCCGGTGCGCAGCGCCACGCCCGGCGCCGCGCCGAAAGCGCGCGCGAGCAGCGTGATCAGCACGAACTTGAACAGCACCGGCGCGAACGTCAGCGTCAGCACCAGCGGCCACTGCACCCAGACCGCCTGGGTGTCGAGCTTCATGCCGATCGTGATGAAGAACAGGCCGAGCAGCACGTCGTGGAAAGGCCGGATGTCGGTTTCGACCTGGTGCCTGTATTCCGTCTCGGCGATCAGCATGCCGGCGACGAACGCGCCGAGCGCGAGCGACAGGCCCGCATGCTCGGTGAGGTACGCGAGGGCCAGCGTGACCAGCAGCAGGTTCAGCATGAACAGCTCTTCGCTCTTGAGCCGCGCAATGATCGTGAGCCACCAGCGCATCACGCGCTGCCCGCCCACGAGCAGCACGGTGAGCAGCGCCGCGGCTTTCAAACCGGCGATCGCCAGCGCTTGCATCAACTCGGCTGGCGGCGAGCCGAGCGCCGGGATCAACACCAGCAGCGGCACCACGGCCAGATCCTGGAACAGCAGCACGCCCATCACGCGCCGGCCGTGCTCGCTCTCGAGCTCGAGCCGCTCGGCCATCAGCTTGACGACGATGGCGGTGCTGCTCATCGCCAGTGCGCCGCCGAGTGCAACCGAGCTTTGCCAGTTCAAACCCCAACCGCGACCCGCGGCGACGAAGCCCCAGGCCAGCACCGCGTTGCCGACGACGGCCGTGATGATCGTCAGCGTCACCTGCGACAGCCCGAGGCCGAACACCAGCTTGCGCATGCTCCTGAGCTTGGGCAGGTTGAACTCGAGCCCGATCACGAACATCAGGAACACGACGCCGAACTCGGCGAGGTATCTGACGCCGGCCGTGTCTTTCGCGAGCGCGGTCGCGTTCGGTCCGATCAGCACGCCGACGGCCAAGTAGCCCAGGATCGGCGGCAGCTTGGCCATGCGGCAGATCACCACGCCCGCGACGGCGGCGACGAGGTAGAGCAGCACCAGACCCAGCGTAGACGTGATCATCGGGATGCGACGTGCAAAGGAGGTGCCGCGAGGCGCGACCTCAGGGGAAACGGTCTCATAGAATCGGTCGATCCTACTGGACACCCCGCGCCGCACCGTGCCTGCCAAACCCGCAACCCCCGCCTTCGATGCCGAGCGCGCACTCGAGCTCGCGCGTCGAACCTTCGATATCGCCGCGCGTGCCCTGATCGCCATGAAGGCACGTCAGGGCGAAGGCTTCACGCGCACCTGCCGCGTGATGCTCGAATGCCGTGGCCGCGTCGTCGTGATGGGCATGGGCAAGAGCGGGCACGTGGGCCGCAAGATTGCCGCGACCCTGGCGTCGACCGGCACGCCGGCCCTGTTCGTGCACCCCGGCGAAGCCAGCCACGGCGACCTCGGCATGGTGGCGAGCGGCGACGTGGTGCTCGCGATCTCGAACTCCGGCGAGAGCGACGAGTTCGGCGCGATCATCCCGGCACTCAAGCGGCTCGGCGTCACCCTCGTCGCGATGACCGGCAAGCCCGAATCGACACTCGCGCTGGCGGCCGACATCGCCCTCAGCAGCGCCGTCGACCAGGAGGCTTGCCCGCTGAACCTCGCGCCCACCACCAGCACGACCGCGCAGATGGCGCTCGGCGACGCGCTCGCGGTCGCGCTGCTCGACGCGCGCGGCTTTCGTGAAGAAGATTTCGCGCGTTCGCATCCTGGCGGCAGCCTCGGCCGCAAGCTGCTGATGCACGTGCGCGACCTGATGCGCAGCGGCACCGACGTGCCGCGCGTGCTGCCCGGCACATCGTTCACCGAGATGCTGCGCGAGATGACCGGCAAGGGCCTGGGCTTCACGGCCGTCGCCGAAGCCGACGGCCGTGTGCTCGGCATCTTCACCGACGGCGACCTGCGCCGCCTGATCGAGCGCGGTGCCGATTTGCGCGCGCTGCGTGCGTCCGACGTGATGCACACGGCGCCGAGGCTGGTGGCCGCCGACGCCCTCGCCGTCGACGCCGCCGACCTGATGGAGCAGCACCGCATCACCAGCGTGCTGGTGGTCGATGCGCGCGGTCTGCTGACCGGCGCGCTGAATTCGAACGACCTGATGCGAGCGAAGGTCATCTGACGATGACAGGCGAAGGTCATCCGATGCGGGAGCCGGTTCTCCGGTACCCGCCCGAGTTGCTGCTGAAGGCGCAAGGCGTTCGCTGGGCGATCTTCGATGTCGACGGTGTGCTGACCGACGGCCGCGTCTACATCGGCGAGCACGGCGAGGTGTTCAAGGCGTTCTCGACGCTCGACGGGCACGGCCTCAAGCTGCTTGCAACGCACGGCATCGTGCCGGTCGTGATCACCGGCCGGGATTCGCCCGCGGTGCGGCGGCGTGTGGCCGACCTCGGCATCGCGCACGCCGTCTACGGCGCCAGCGACAAGCTCGCTGCCGCCGACGCGCTGATGCTGCAGCTCGGCTTCGGCTGGGACACGCTCGCCGCGATGGGCGACGACTGGCCCGACCTGCCGTTGCTGACGCGTGCCGCGTTCGCCTGCGCGCCGGCGAATGCGCACATCGAAGTGAAGGCGGTCGCGCACCACGTCACCGCGGCGAGCGGTGGTCATGGCGCTGCGCGCGAATGCTGCGATCTGCTGCTGATGGCCGCTGGACGCTACGCGAGCGCGCTGCGCGAGCACCTCGTCACGCTGGACGGCAGCGCGTGAGGCACGCGCCTTGAACGCGCTGGCACGGGCCGAACCGCAGAGCTCGCCTTGGCAAAATCCGGCCCCGTGGTACCTGCGTGCGATCGATACTGCGGCGACCTACCTGCCGCTGCTGCTGATGGCGGTGCTCGCGCTCGGTACCTGGTGGTTGGTAAAGAACACGCCGCTGTTCGAGGGCGACCGCGTCGCTGCGCCGTTGCGCCACGAACCCGACTACACGATGACGCAGTTCATGGTGCAACGTTTCGGCAACGGCGGCGCGATGCGCGTCCAGATCGAAGGCGACTTGATGCGCCACTACCCCGACACCGACACCTTCGAGGTCGACAACCCGCGCATCCGCGCGATCGGCGACGACGGCCGCGTCACCGTCGCGACCGCGCGCTCGGCGCTGTCGAATCGCGACGGCAGCGAGGTGCAGTTGAGCGGTGGCGCGCACGTGGTGCGCGAGGCCGTGGTCACCGCAAGCACGACCGATCAGACGATCGACTTTCGCAGCGAGTTCCTGCACTATTTCCAGTTCAGCGAGCGCGTGCGGTCGCACCTGCCGGTGGTCGTGACGCAGGGCGGCACGGTGATTCGTGCCGACGCACTGGCCTACGACAACCTCGCCCGCGTGCTCGATCTGAAGGGCCATGTGCGCGCGGTGTTGACGTCGCCGACCGGAAACAAGCCATGAGCGCGCCGTTGATGTTCATCACCGGTAAGCCCGTATGAGTGCACCGTTGATATTCATCACCGGTGCATCGAGCGGCATCGGCCAGGCACTCGCGACGCGTTTTCACCGCGCCGGCTACCGGCTCGCGCTGGTCGCGCGGCGCGCGGGCGAGGTGCAGGCCTGGGCGCTGGCGCAGGCGTTCGACGCCGCCAGCTTCGCGGTCTACGCGGCCGATGTGCGCGACATCGAATCCATCGTCGGCGCGGCCAAGGCATGCATCGCTGCGCAGGGCGTGCCCGATGTGGTGATCGCCGCGGCGGGCATCAGCATCGGCGTCGATACCGCGGAGTACGCCGACCTCGAAGTGATGCGCGCGATCTTCGAGACCAACAACCTCGGCACGGCGGCCACGTTCCAGCCATTCGTCGCGCCCATGGCGGCGCGGCGCACCGGCACGCTCGTCGGCATCGCCAGCGTGTCGGGCATCCGCGGCCTGCCCGGCCACGCCGCCTACTGCGCCAGCAAGGCCGCCGTCATCAGCCACTGCGAGAGCCTGCGCGTCGAGCTGCGACCGAGCGGCGTCAAGGTGGTGACGATCGCTCCGGGGTACATCGACACGCCGCTGACCCGCGGCAACCCGTACGGCATGCCGTTCCTGATGCCGGTGGAGGCGTTCGCGAACCGCGCGTTCGAAACGATCACGGCGGGTGTCAGCTACCGCGTGATCCCGTGGCAGATGGGGGTGGTCGCCAAACTGATGCGCACGTTGCCGAATGCGGTCTATGACCGACTCGTCAGCGGGCGGGGCCGCAAGCCCCGACAGAAGGTCTAGTCGAGCGAGCCTGCCTGGCCAACCAGTTCGGGCGCACAACGAAAAAAGCGGTGGGCTGTTACGCCACCGCTTTTTTTGGAGCCGACCGAAGCCGGCTCTGCGTCGGGGTTCAGTAGCCGCCGCGGCCACCGCCACCACTGCCGCCGCCACCCGAGCGGCCACCACCGCCGCTGCCGCCGCCGCCGTAGCCACCACCGCTGCCGGAGCGGCTGCCGCCCCCACCGCCGTAGCCGCCACCACCGCCGCCGCCGAAGCCGCCACCACCGCCACCGGAGCGGCCACCGCCGCCACCGAAGCCGCCGCCACCACCGCTCGGACGACCGCACCACCACCACCGCCGCCAAAGCCACCCGGGCGCTCTTCGCGCGGGCGGGCTTCGTTGACGACGATCGCGCGACCATCGAGGGCCTGGCCGTTCATGCCGTTGATGGCCGCTTGGGCCTCGGCGTCCGAGCCCATTTCCACGAAGCCGAAGCCCTTGGAACGGCCGGTGTCACGGTCCATCATGACCTTGGCGCTGGAGACGCTGCCGTATTGCGCGAACGCTTGTTGCAGATCCTCGTCACGGATGTTGTATGAGAGATTACCGACGTAGAGTTTGTTGCCCATGGGAGAGCCCCTTTCCATTTCCTGAAGACCATGTGGAGCTTCTACCCATCGTGAACCATTCAAGCGAAGGCGCTGCTTCCATGCACAGATTTGTGAATATAAGTGAATTGCGGGAAAGCACACACAACTCGAACAATTTAAGTGTTGTTTTCGGGCATGGCAACGTCGACCTTAACAAAGCCCGGTTGCGGCATTGCGTGCCGGGAGATGGCCGATGAGCCTGCGCATCGCGAGCCTGGTGCCGAGCCTGACCGAGTTGATCGTCGCGCTCGGGCTGCACGACCTGCTGGTCGCGCGCACCGGGTTTTGCATTCACCCGGCCGATGCGCTGCGCGCGGTGCCGAAGGTTGGCGGCACGAAAGACGTCAACCTCGCGAAGCTGCAGCGCCTCGCGCCCACGCACGTGCTCGTCAACATCGACGAGAACCGGCGCGAGACGGTCGACGCGATGCGCGCGTGGCCGAACCCGCCTCAGATCGTCGTGACGCACCCGAACGCGCCGCAAGACAACCTCACGCTCGTCGCGCAGCTGCTCGCGCTGTTCGGTGCGCATCCCGGCGTGGCAGCGCGCGCCGCCGCGCTCACCCACGCGCTGAAACACGCGCTCGACCAGACGCAGCCTGACACGCGCCCGCCACAGCGCGTGCTCTACGTGATCTGGCGCGACCCGTGGATGACCGTCGCGCGCGACACCTACATCGCCCGCATGCTCGCGCGCATCGGCTGGCACACGCTGCCCGCGGTGTGCGGCGGCGAATCGGGCGCGGCGCGCTACCCCGCGCTGCGCGGTGACGAGCCCTGGCTCGCCGATGTCCAACAGGTGCTGCTCAGCTCCGAGCCCTACCGATTCACCGACGCGCACCGGGCCGAAGCGCGCCGCCTGTGCCCGAACGCGACGGCCCGGCTCGTCGACGGCGAACTGCTCAGCTGGTACGGGCCGCGCGCCGTGCCTGGCCTGCGTTACCTGCGCGAGATCGCCGAAGAGCCCGTGCGGTGACACGCCACAATCCCGCATGGATCTCTACAAGCCCCTGATCGCGCTGCTGGCGATCGTCAACCCGATCGGGGTGATTCCTTTCTTCATCCACTTCACGCACGGCTTCACGCGCCGGCAGCGCCAGAACACCGCGCGGGTCGCGGCGATATCGGCCTTCATCGTGATCGCCATGAGCGCGCTCGCCGGGCTGAAAATCATCGAAGCGTTCGGCATTTCGCTGGCGTCGTTCCAGGTCGGTGGTGGCTTGCTGTTGATGATGTCGGCGATCCAGATGCTCAACGCGCAACCGGCCGAGAGCCGCGCCGAAGACCTCGACGAAGGCGGCGACAAGGCCGACACCGGTGCCAGCATCGCGATCGTGCCGTTGACCATTCCGCTGCTCACCGGCCCGGCCACGATCTCGACCATGATCATCTACGCCGACAAGACGCGTCACTGGTGGGAGCTCGGCGTGCTGGTGGTCTACGGCCTGATCATCGGGCTGGTCGTGTGGGTCGCGTTCAGCCTCTCGGACCGGGTCGCCGGCGCGATCGGCAAGACCGGCATCAACGTGATGACGCGCTTGATGGGCTTGCTCCTCGCAGCGCTCGCGGTCGAGGTCATGTCCGACGGGCTGGTCAAACTTTTTCCGGTGCTCGCCGGCTCGGCCCGTTGAGACCATGAGCGAAGTCCAGTACGACTACATCGTTTGCGGCGG
>JANMWQ010000317.1:0-2639 GCA_031394085.1 Rhizobacter sp.
CAAGTACGCGGCCGGCGCGCTCCAGGCCGCAGCCGAGCTGTCGGCCAAGTTCATCAACGACCGCCACCTGCCCGACAAGGCGATCGACGTGATCGACGAGGCCGGTGCAGCGCAGCGCATCTTGCCCAAGAGCAAGCAGAAGAAGACCATCACGCGTGCCGAGGTCGAAGACATCGTCGCGAAGATCGCGCGCATCCCGCCCGCCAGCGTGTCTAACGACGACCGCGGCAAGCTCAAGACACTCGAACGCGACCTGAACAGCGTGGTGTTCGGCCAAGAGCCGGCGGTCGAGGCGATTTCTGCCGCGATCAAGATGGCGCGCTCCGGCCTTGGCCGTCCCGACAAGCCGATCGGCTCGTTCCTGTTCAGCGGACCGACCGGCGTCGGCAAGACCGAGGTCGCGAAGCAGCTGGCCTACATCCTCGGCGTCGAGCTGATTCGCTTCGACATGAGCGAGTACATGGAGCGCCACGCGGTGAGCCGATTGATCGGCGCGCCGCCGGGCTATGTCGGTTTCGACCAGGGCGGTTTGCTGACCGAGGCGGTCTCGAAGAAGCCGCACGCGGTGCTGCTGCTCGACGAAATCGAGAAAGCGCACCCCGATGTGTTCAACGTGTTGCTGCAGGTCATGGACCACGGTACGCTGACCGACAACAACGGGCGCAAAGCCGACTTCCGCAGCGTCATCATCATCATGACGACCAACGCTGGCGCCGAGACGATGAACAAGGCCATGATCGGCTTCACCAACTCGCGCGAGCAAGGCGACGAGATGGCCGACATCAAGAAGTTGTTCACGCCCGAGTTCCGCAACCGGCTCGACGCGATCATCAGCTTCAAGTCGCTCGACGAAGAGATCATCCTGCGCGTGGTCGACAAGTTCTTGCTGCAGCTCGAGAGCCAACTTGCCGAGAAGAAGGTCGAGGTCACTTTCACCGACGCGCTGCGCAAGCAGCTGGCGAAGAAAGGCTTCGACCCGCTGATGGGCGCGCGACCGATGCAACGCCTGATCCAGGACACGATCCGGCGTGCGCTGGCCGACGAGTTGTTGTTCGGCCGCCTGGTCGACGGCGGTCGCTTGACGGTCGATGTCGATGCCGACGGCAAGCCGGTGCTCGACATCCAGCCGGTCAAGAAGATCGACAAGCCGAAGGCCGAACCGGCGACCGCTTAACGCACAATTCGCGTCTGCACAAAAAGGGGCTTCGGCCCCTTTTTCTATGGCGGCGCGTGCGCGGCGGGGTCTTGCTGAAAGAACCTGCGAAGCAGCGCGTACATGCGCGGATGCTCGGCAGCGAAGTCTCGCGATGCGACGAAGAAAGCCTCGGAGGCGACCGCGAAGAACTCCTCCGGCGCCTCCGCAGCGTAGGGATCGAGCAGCGTTTCTTCCGACGCGTCGATGCGCTCGCAGAACGCGACGAATTCGGCGTCGAGCACCGCCGTCCACGCGTCGCGCGCGGCGCGGTCGGGCAACGGCGGCACGCCATCGGCGTCGCCGTCGCGCATGTCCATCACGTGCACGAACTCGTGGATCACGACGTTGTAGCCCACGTCGGCCGATTCGCCGGCCTCGTCGACATCGCGCCAAGCCAGCATCACCGGCCCGCCGCGCATCGCCTCACCGGAGAGTTCTTCTTCGTAGGCGTGCACGACGCCCGCGTCGTCGACGAACTCGCGCTGCGCGACCACCGCATCGGCATGCACGACGATGCCCTTGAAGCCGTCGTACCAGGCCAGGCCGAGCTTCAGCGCGGGCAGGCAAGCCTGGGCGGCGATCGCGACCGCCATCTCGTCGTCGACCTCGAGGCCTTGCGTGCCGGTGAACTCCTTGTCGGCGAGAAAGAGCGTTGCCATGTCGCGCAGGTGTGCGATCTCGACGTCGCTGCGCCAGTTCAGGAACGGGAAGCGCGCCAACGTGAGCTGCCACAGCGGATCGGGAATCGCGCGCCGTGCCAGCGTGCGCGTGTCCTGCCAGCGTTTGAGCCAGTCGCGCACGGTCAGGAGCCGGACGCGACCGCGTCGGCCGGCGCCAGGCGCATCCAGTGGCCGGCTTCGAAGCGCATCACTTCGGCGCGCGACGCGTGGCCGTGGTCGAGATCCCAGTCGCTCAGCACGTGGCGCACGCGGCCGGGTGCGAGCGGCTCGGTGGCCGGGCGATGGGTGTGACCGTGGACGAGCGTCGGTGCGTTGTTCTCGTCCATCGCGCGCAGCGCGGTCGGGGCATCGACGTCGAACCATTCGCCCCGGTGTTCGGCGGCTGCGCGCTCGCTCTCGGAACGCAAGCTGCGCGCCATCAGCCGGCGCTCGGCGAGCGGGCGCTCGAGCACCTGCGCCTGCCACGCCGGGTTGCGTACCTGCGCGCGGAATGCTTGATACGGCAGGTCGCCGATGCACCACGCGTCGCCATGCGTCAGCAGCACGCGCTGGCCGAAGGCGCACAGCACGGTCGGGTCGGGCAGGGCCTGTAAGCCGCAGGCCGCCAGCATCTCGGTGCCCAGCAGAAAGTCGCGGTTGCCGACCATGAAGAAGAGCTCGCGCTGCGCCGCAGCCTGGCTCAGCACGGCCGCGCCGCGTGCCTCGAAACCCTCGAAGCGCGCGTCGTCGCCGACCCACGCCTCGAACAGGTCGCCGAGGATGAA
>JANMWQ010000018.1:0-2099 GCA_031394085.1 Rhizobacter sp.
CACGTCGTTGCTGCCGAGCTCCTGCGCGATCACCGGCACGAGGCCTTGCGCGTCCCATTTCACTTCGTCGAGCCAAGTCATCCGGGCAGTGTAGTGGCGCCCAAGAAGCCGCGTTCTTCGGCGAACCACTTCAGTACGGGCAAGGTGCCCGGGAGCACGGGGCTGACGCGCACCGGCAGGTCTTGCCACGCCATCGCCTGCTGCTCGCGCATCTCGAACGCGCCGGCCCAATCGAAGACCTTGCAGAAGTGCAGCCGGACCCGGGCGTGCGGGTAGTCGACGATCTCGACCTTCCACAGCTGCACCGCGCCGATCTCGATGCCGAGCTCTTCGATCAGTTCGCGGCGCAGCGCCGTCTCGACCGACTCGCCGGCTTCGAGCTTGCCCCCCGGGAACTCCCAGTAACCGGCGTAGACCTTGCCTTCGGGGCGCGAGGTCAGCAGAAATTGGCCCTGCGAGTCGATCAGCACGCCGACGGCGACATCGACGGGTTCGCGCTCTTCAGCAGACGTCATGCGTGATGCCGCCCCGCGTAATCCTTCGCGAACTGGAACGCGACGCGCCCCGAGCGCGAGCCACGCTCCAGCGCCCAGACCAGGCTCTCCTGGCGCGCCGCGGTGATCGCCGCCTCATCCACGCCGAACCCGCGCAGCCACTGCGCGACGATCGCGAGGTACTCGTTTTGGCTGAACGGATAGAAGCTGACCCACAGGCCGAAGCGCTCGGAGAGCGAGATCTTTTCCTCGACCACCTCGCCCGGATGCACCTCGCCGTTCTCGAGGTGCTGGTAGCTCAGGTTCTCTTTCATGTACTCGGGCAGCAGGTGGCGGCGGTTGCTGGTCGCGTAGATCAGCACGTTGTCGGACGATTGCGAGACCGAGCCGTCGAGGATCGACTTCAGCGCCTTGTAGCCGGGCTCGCCTTCGTCGAAGCTGAGGTCGTCGCAAAACACGATGAAGCGCTCGGGGCGCTCGGCCACCAGGTCGACGATGTCGGGCAGGTCGACCAGATCGGTCTTGTCGACCTCGATCAGGCGCAACCCCCGAGGTGCGAACTCGTTCAGGCAGGCCTTGATCAGCGAACTCTTGCCGGTGCCGCGCGCGCCGGTCAGCAGCACGTTGTTGGCACCGAAGCCATCGACGAACTGCTGCGTGTTGCGCAGCAGCCGCTCCTTCTGCGGCTCGACCTCGACCAGCGACGCGAGCCGGATCGGCGCCACGTGCCGCACCGGTTCGATCACGCCCGCGCCACCGCGCTTGCGGTAGCGGAACGCGATCGCCGCGGCCCAGTCGGGCGCCGTCAACGGGTGCGGCAACACCGCTTCGAGGCGGCTCAAAAGCGCCTCGGCGCGCTGGATCAAGTGCAACAGAGGATCGGTGGTCGTGGACATGCGTGAGCCGAAAACGCACCGCATCGAGTGCGGGCAAGCGGCAGTGTAGCGGCGCGGTTTCTACGCGCGCTTTGGCTTGTGCTGCAGCTCGAACACGCGGTCCGGCGCGACCGCGAACACACGCTCGCCTTGCCGCACACGGATCGCCTGCATGCCGGTGAAGGCGCCGAAGGCCGGCAGCACACCAACCCGCTCCGAGAACCAGAAACACGGCAGCCGGTGCCAGTCGTGCGCGCGCCCGCCGATGCTCACGCACGGGTGCAGGTGGCCGGCGAGCGCGTACCCGCCCGCCATCGGCCGCGGGTGGTGGTTGAGCGCGAGGCCGCGCAACATCACGGGCTCGTCGAAGGGCTGGATGTCGAGCATGGCGGGCGGGTCGCCGGCGCGGTCGTCGTGGTTGCCGCGCACCAGCGTGAGTTCGACCGCGCTGTGCAGCTCGCGCCAGCGCACGACCGCGGCGAGCGTGTCGGGTGCGAGCGATCGCGCGGAGTGCAAGAAGTCGCCGAGGAAGACCACGCGCTTGGCGTCGAGCCGTTGGATCAACCGGGTCAGCAGCGACAGCGTCTCACCGGTCGTGCCGGCCGGCACCGGCACGCCGAGCTGGCGAAAGCTGGTCGCCTTGCCGATGTGGGCGTCGGCGACGAGCAAGGTGTCGCACTCCGGCAAGAAGATCGCCTTTTCCGGCAGCAGCATCAAGGTGTTGCCGCCG
>JANMWQ010000047.1:0-5910 GCA_031394085.1 Rhizobacter sp.
TGGCGGCTCTGCCCAGGTTGCCGAAGCTCTTCATCACCTCCGGCGCGCCCGATCGCAAGGTGGCGAGGCGCGCGGTCACGCCCTGCGTGAGGTCAAGGAAGCTGCCCGAAGGGTTTGTCATGCGTGGCCTCGATTCGCTCACGGGCGCGGGCGGCCAGCCGCGCGTACCGGGCAGGTGCTCAGACCGAAGGGCAAGTAAGCCGGGCAGAACAGGAAGATCCCTGTTGCGATCGGCACCAGCCCGATCCAGCCCCAGGCGCCGATATAGCCGAGCAGGCTGGCGGCAATCAAGGCCAGACCCAGCGCGATCCGAAGAATGCGGTCTGTCGTGCCGATGTTGTGTTTCATGGGGTTCTTTCTGAACGAATGCGCGATCCTGCCTCGACTCGATGATCGGGAACATGACGCAGATCAACGGTTCGGCACCGGGTTCGGCGCGCTCATCGGCGCGGGTCAGCCCAGTGGCTCGAAGCGGGGCCGCACGACGAATCGAACGCCTGCACCTCGCGTTGGGCGGCAATGCCGCTCTTCTTGAGTCAGATCAAACGCGTGGCGCTCGACCCGTGGTGAACTGGGTCTCGCGATCGCCCCGGGTTCGCCGACGCACTGCCGCGGGCGTTGAATCCGGAAAAAGCTCGCATCGAAAATTAAAAAAAAGAGGGAAGTATGAGCACCAACACACCAGCGCGGTTGACCGAGTCCGCGCGTCCGGCGCTCAATTGGCGCAACAGCGCGAGCCGCTATGGATCGCTCTCGATCGGCCTGCATTGGCTGATGCTGCTGCTGATCGCCGCGGTCTACGCCTGCATCGAGTTGCGGGGCAATTTTCCGAAGGGAAGCGACATCCGCGAGGGCTTGAAGGCCTGGCACTTCATGCTGGGCATGACCGTTCTTGCGTCGGTCGTCGTCAGGGCTGCGGTCCACCTCATCGGCACCGTGCCTCGCATCGAGCCCGAGCCGCCCCGGTGGCAGAACCGCTTCGCGAAGCTGATGCAGATGGCGCTCTATGCGTTGATGATCTGCATGCCGCTGCTCGGCTGGCTGACCCTCAGCGCGGAGGGCAAGCTCGTGCCGTTCTTCGGCCTGGAGCTGCCGTCGCTCGTCGGCCAGAGCAAGGCTGTTGCCGGGTGGACCAAGGAGATTCATGAGACCGCCGGCACAGTCGGCTACTTTCTGATCGGGCTGCATGCGGCCGCGGCGCTGTTTCACCACTATGTGGTTCGGGACAACACCTTGCGGCGCATGCTCCCGGGCCGCGGTTGAAACCGGGCGTTGACCTCGGGAAACCGCGGCACGCCGGCTGGCTCAATCCATCTGGCTGATCGTTTTTCGGAACCGGGCCAGTGAGCCGGCAAAGAGCAGGCCACCGATCACCCCGATGGCCAGCAACTGCGGCCACACCACGTCGATCCCGGCGCCACGGTAGAGGATCGCCTGGCCCGCGGAGACGAAGTGCGTGGTCGGCGCGACCAGCATCACGTTTTGCACGAATTGCGGCATGCTTTCGCGCGGCGTCGAGCCGCCCGACAACATCTGCAGCGGCAGCAGCACGAGTACCAGCAGCATGCCGAACTGCGGCATCGAGCGCGCCAGCGTCGCCAGGAAGATGCCCATCGAGGTCGTCGCGAACAGGTGCAGCGCGGCGGCCAGCATGAACAGCGCGACCGAGCCTTCGATCGGCACACGCAGCGCGCCTTGCACCACGAAGACCAACGCCATCAGCGCCGCCAGCAGCACCACCAGGCCCATCGACCAGATCTTGCCGAGCATGATCTCGGTCGGCGTCACCGGCATCACCAGCAAGTGTTCGAGGGTGCCGTGCTCGCGCTCGCGGATCAGCGCCGCACCGGTCAGGATGATCGACAGCATCGTGACGTTGTTGATGATCTCCATCAACGACCCGAACCAGGCCGGGTCGAGGTTCGGGTTGAAGCGCATGCGCAGCGCCAGTTCCACCGGCGGTGTGGTGTCGGCGCGAAAGCGCCGCACGAAATCGTCGACTTCGCTGGCGATGATCTGCTGGATGTAGCTGCTGCCGGTGAAGGCTTGGCTCATCAGGGTGGCATCGACGTTGAGCTGCAACGCGGGCGCTCGCCCGGCCAGCACGTCGCGCTGGAAATTGGGCGGGATGTCGAGCGCGAAGGTGTAGTCGCCGCTGTCCATGCCGGCATCGACCTCGGCCAGGCTCACCAGGGCCGGAACGTTGAATTGCGGCGGATAGAGCGCCGATGCGATGCGCGCCGAGAGCGGTGAGCCGTCTTCATCGACGATCGCGATCGGCGCGCGATGCAGGCTCTCGGGCATCGCCGTCGCAGCGACGTAGATCGAGACGGTGAAGGTGTAGGCGATCAGCACCAGCATCATCGGATCGCGCACGAGGCTCCACAGCTCCTTGATGCCGAGCCGGTAGATGTTGGCGGCGCGGCTCATCGCGTCACGACGCCTGCTTCTTCAACAGCACGATCGCGAGTCCCATGATCACCGGCACCGCGGCCAGCAGCGGCCAGAACGAGGCGCTGAGCGCGGGCAAATCGAGCGCCTTGTTGAACACGCCGCGGCTGATGGTCAGGAAGTGCGTGGCCGGATAGATGCGGCCGATGAACGCGCCCACGCCCTCGAGCGACGAGACCGGATTCATCAGCCCCGAGAACTGGACGCACGGGATCAGCGTGCCGATCAGGGTCACGAACATGGCCGAGATCTGGCTGTTCGTGAAGGTCGAGACCAGCAGGCCGATGCCTGTGGCGCAGACCACGAAGATCAACGCCGCGAGTGTGAGCGCGACGAAGCTGCCTTTGACCGGCACGCCGAAGACGGTCACCGCCAGCACTGTCATCAGCAAAAAGTTGAACATCCCGAGCGCGATGTAGGGCAACTGCTTGCCGAGCAGGAACTCGCTGCGCGTGACCGGCGTGACGTACAGGTTGATGATCGAGCCGAGCTCCTTTTCGCGCACGACCGAGAGCGCGGTGAGCATCGCCAGGATCATCATCAGCAGCATCGGGATGACGGCCGGCACCATCGCGGGCAGGCTGAGCACGTCGGGGTTGTAGCGAAAGCGAACCTCGATCGAACTGTGTGCAACGGGAGGCCGGCCGAGCCGGCGCTTGACGGCCTCGACCAGCCACAACTGATGCATGGCCAGCACATAGCCGCGCACGGTCTCGGCACGCGAAGGCATCGCCCCATCGACCCAGGCGCCGATCTGCGCGGGTGCGCCGCGTTCGACGTCGCGCGCGAAGCCGGGCGGGATCTCGATGGCCAGCGAGAGTTCGCCGCTGCGCATGCGCCGGTCGAGGTCGGCCGGGTCGGTGATCGGTGGCTGCTCGATGAAGTAGCGTGAGCCCGAAAGGTTCAGCGCGTAGTTTTGACTGAGGGCGGTCTGGTCTCCGTCGAGCACGGCGTAGGGGAGGTTCTCGACGTCGAGGTTGATGCCGTAGCCGATGATGAACATCAGCAGTGCCGTGCCGAGCAGCGCGAGCGTGGCGCGGAACGGGTCGCGGCGCAGTTCGAGCGCTTCGCGCAGGGTGTAGCTGAAGGCGCGCGCGGCGCTGAAGCCGGCCGCACGCCGTGGGGCTTGAGCTTGCATCTCCGTTCGTCCTGAGCTTGTCGAAGGAGTGTTTCGCGCGATCGGCGGCGCGGCTTCCTTCGACACGCTCAGGACGATCGGGAGTGCAGGGGCATCCTGCGAAGCTTCTTCGAGGTACGCGATGAACGCCTGCTCCAGGCTGCCGGCGCCTCGCTGCTGCGCGATCACCGCCGGGCTGTCGGTCACCAGCACCTTGCCCGCATGCATCAACGAGATGCGGTCGCAGCGCGCGGCCTCGTTCATGAAGTGGGTCGAGATGAAGATCGTCACGCGGTCGTTGCGTGCCAGGTCGATCATCAGTTGCCAGAAGACATCGCGGGCCACCGGGTCGACCCCCGAAGTCGGCTCGTCGAGGATCAACAAGTCGGGCTGGTGCACCATCGCCACCGCGAGCGAGAGCCGCTGGCGCATGCCGAGCGGCAGGCTCTCGGGCAGGCTCGCCAGCACCGCGACCAGGCCGAAGCGCTCTGCCATCTTGTCCGCGCGCGCCGCGATCTCTGCCTCGGGCACCTGGAACAGCCGGGCATGCAGCACCAGGTTCTGCTGCACCGTGAGTTCGCCGTACAACGAGAACGCCTGCGACATGTAGCCGACGCGGCGGCGCGTGTCGATGTCGCGCGGGTCGACCTCGCGGCCGAACAGCGATGCCGTGCCTTCGGTGGCGGGCAGCAGGCCGGTGAGCATCTTCATCGTCGTCGACTTGCCGCAGCCGTTGGAGCCGAGAAAGCCGAAGATCTCGCCGCGCCGGATGCGAAAGTCCACGTGATCGACGGCGGTGAAATCGCCGAACCGCATCGTCAGGCCGCGGGCTTCGATGCCGATGTCGCTGCCGTCATCGGTGGCGGCCGCCACCATCGGCGGCACCACCACCGCATGGTGGCCGCGCCGCTCGGCTTCGGGCAGCAGCGCGATGAAGGCCTCTTCGAGCGACGTGGTGCCGGTGCGCGCATGCAGCTCGGCCGGCGTGCCGGTGGCGAGCAGGCGGCCGGCATCCATCGCGACCAGCCAGTCGAAGCGGTCGGCCTCTTCCATGTAGGCAGTCGCGACGATCACGCTCATCCCGCTGCGCTCACCGCGGATGCGGTCGATCAGGTCCCAGAACTGGCGGCGCGAGAGCGGGTCGACGCCGGTCGTCGGCTCGTCGAGGATCAGCAGGTCGGGGTCGTGGATCAGCGCGCAGCACAGGCCGAGCTTTTGCTTCATGCCGCCCGAGAGCTTGCCCGCCGGGCGCGCGAGGAAGGGCTGCAGGCCGGTGCTGCCGCACAACTCGTCGATGCGGCGTCGGCGCTCGGCTGCATCGTGGCCGAAGAGGCGGCCGAAGAACTGCAGGTTCTCTTCGACCGAGAGCGTCGGGTACAAATTCTTGCCCAGGCCCTGCGGCATGTAGGCGATGCGGGGGCACACGGCATTGCGATGCGCCGTGCCGGCCATGTCGCCACCGAGCACTTCGACCGTGCCGCGCTTGACCGAGCGCGCGCCCGCCAGCAGCGACAGCAGGCTCGACTTGCCCACGCCATCGGGGCCGATCAGGCCGACCATGCAGCCGGCCGGTATCTCCAGATCGATGCCGTCCAGCGCGACGGTCTTGCCGAAGTGCAGCGTGACTGCGACGACGCGCGCGACCGACGATGCGAGTGTGTCGTCGGCGTCAGCCGGCCGCCGGGCCGCCCCAAGGCCGGCTGCTCCCCCTCGGGGGGGCGACGCCGAAGGCGTCTCGGGGGCTCCATTCGTCAACCGGGCACCTTCGCGGCCAACTCGGCGGGCCATGGGGCCTTGGCATCGAGCTTGATCCAGGCCACGCCGGGCAGCCCGGTCTTGACCTGCAACACATGCTTTTGCAGCAGCTCGCGCCCGATTTGCGCCTTCACCCGAAACATCAGCTTCTGGCGCTCGCTCGCCGTCTCCACCGTTTTCGGCGTGAACTGCGCGCTGCTGGCGACGTACGAGACGGTGCTCGGGATCACGTACTGCGGCGCGGCGTCGAGCACGATGTGCACCTCGCTGCCCAGCGCGAGCCGACCGGCGGTGGCTTCGGGCACGAAGAAGGTCATGTAGACGTCGCCGGTGTCCAGCAGGTTGAGCACCTTGCCGCCCGCCGCCAGCACCTCGCCGGGCTGGGCGATGCGGTACTGCACCCGGCCGGCGCGCGGTGCGGTGAGCGCGCTGTCGTCGATGTCGGCCTTGATGCGGGCGATCGTCGCGACATTCGCATTGACCGTGCTGCGCGCGCCCAGCACTTCGGCCTGCGCCGCGCCGATGGCCGCTTGCGCCGCAGCCACCTGCGCCTCGGCCGCGAGCACCGAGGCTTTCGTGGTGGCGGC
>JANMWQ010000080.1:0-3118 GCA_031394085.1 Rhizobacter sp.
GTGCCTTTGTCGGCGTACCAGCGCTGGGTCTCGATGTGGCGCGGCAGCGTGTCGGTCTCGAACTGCGTGCGCATGCGTTCGGCCATGCCCATGCGCCACGGCATCACCTGCTCGCGGAACAGGCTGGTCCAGCCGTCGAACAACACCAGCACCGGCCGGTCTTCGAGCGGCACCGGCTCCAAGTGACCGGCGGGCACGTCGGCATGGGCATCGAGCCGGAACCAGTAGAAACCGTAAGCGGCGATCGTGAGCACATAGGACGCATCGGCGATCGGCGGAAACGGCGTGCGGCCCAGCATCTCGACCGGCACGCGGCCCTTGAACGCCGCCAGGTTCAGCTCGACCGGCTGGGCCGAGCGCGACAGGTTGGCGACGAACAGGAACGCCTCTTCTTCGTACTCGCTCACGTACGCGAGGATCTTGCGGTTGCCGGGCTTGAGAAAACTGCGCTTGCCGCGGCCGAAGGCGCGGCTGGTGTTGCGCACCGCGAGCATCCGCCGGGTCCAGTTCAGCAGCGAGCTCGCCTCGCGCGTTTGCGCCTCGACGTTGAGCGCTTCGTAGCCGTAGACCGGGTCCATGATCGGTTGCAGGTAGAGCCGCTGCGGGTCGGCGCGCGAGAAGCCGGCGTTGCGGTCGGGGCTCCATTGCATCGGCGTGCGCACGCCGTTGCGGTCGCCGACGAACACGTTGTCGCCCATGCCGATTTCGTCACCGTAATAGATGATCGGCGAGCCCGGCATCGACAGCAGCAGGCTGTTCATCAGCTTGATGCGGTCGGTGTCGTTTTCCATCAGCGGCGCCAGGCGCCGGCGGATGCCGAGGTTGATGCGCGCGCGCGGGTCGGCGGCGTACATGCGGTACATGTAGTCGCGCTCCTTGCTGGTCACCATCTCGAGCGTGAGCTCGTCGTGGTTGCGCAGAAAGATCGCCCACTGGCAGCCGTCGGGGATCTCCGGGGTCTGCTGCATGATTTCGACGATCGGGTCGCGGTCTTCCTGCGCGATCGCCATGTACATGCGCGGCATCAGCGGAAAGTGATACGCCATGTGGCATTCGTCGCCATCGCCGAAGTACTCGCGCACGTCTTCCGGCCACATGTTGGCCTCGGCCAGCAAGAAGCGGTTCTGGTAGCGCGCATCGATCGCGGCGCGCAGCTTCTTGATGACGCCGTGGGTCTCGGGCAGGTTCTCGTTGCTGGTGCCGTCGCGCTCCACGAGGTAGGGAATCGCATCGAGCCGGAAGCCGTCGACGCCCATGTCGAGCCAGAAGCGCATGGTCTTGAAGATCGCCTCGAGGACCAAAGGGTTGTCGTAGTTGAGGTCGGGCTGGTGGCCGAAGAAGCGGTGCCAGAAGTAGGCCTTGGCGACCGGGTCCCAGGTCCAGTTGGAGGTCTCGGTGTCGGTGAAGATGATGCGTGTGCCGAGGTACTTCTGGTCGGTGTCGCTCCAGACATAGAAGTCGCGCTCGGGCGAGCCGGCCGGCGCTTTGCGCGCGGCTTGAAACCACGGATGCGCGTCCGACGTGTGGTTGATGACCAGCTCGGTGATCACCTTCAGGCCGCGCTTGTGGGCTTCATGCAGCATCTCGCGAAAGTCGTCGAGGCTGCCGTACTGCGGGTGCACGTCGTCGTAGTGCGAGATGTCGTAGCCGTCGTCGCGCAGCGGCGACGGGTAAAAGGGCATCAGCCAGATCGTGTTGACGCCGAGGTCGCGCACGTAGTCGAGCTTGGAGGTCACGCCTTTGAAGTCGCCGACGCCGTCGCCGTTGGAGTCGAAGAAGGCCTTGACGTTGAGCTGGTAGATCACCGCGTCGCGGTACCACAGCGGGTCGTTGGCGATGTCGATGTCGGACTGCTCGAGGTCCATGGCCGGCTGCGCTGCGGCCGGCTGCACGGTGGTGCGGTCAGGTGCGTTCATCACAAGAAGTAGTCGAAGTCGCGTTCGCTGCGTTGGCGGCGCCGCAGTACGAACACATGGGCCGGCGAGCGCTGCGGGTCGAGCACCACGAACTTGCGCAGACCCTGCCACCGGAAGCGCTGGTCGCTGAGTTCGTCGTGCATCTGGTAGGCCTGCTGGTCGTCGATCCCCATCACGTCGGCATCGAGGTCGACCCAGCCCGACTGCGGGTTGTGCGGGTCGAGGTTGACGATGGTGAGCACGACGTTGTCGAGATCACCGGCGCCGCCGTCGTGACTGTCGCTGCGATGCGTCTTGGCATATGCGATCAGCTGGTCGTTGTCGGTGTTGAAGAAGCGCAGGCCGCGGTCGGATTGCAGCGCGCGGTTCTCGCGCCGGATGCGGTTGACGCGGGCGATGAAGGGCGCGAGGCTGTCGTCGCGGTTCAAGTTCCAGGTGCGCTGCTGGTACTTCTCGGAATCGCGAAACTCTTCGCTGCCCGGCTCGCGCGGCACGTGTTCCATCAACTCGTAGGCCGGGCCGTAGAGGCCGTAGTTGGCCGACAGCGTGGCGGCGAGCACGAGCCGCGCCATGAACACCGCACGCTCGCCGTCGTGCAACTGCTCGGTCAGGATGTCGGGCGTGGTCGGCCAGGCGTTGGGCCGAAAGTAATCCTTGCCGGGGCCTTGCGAAAGTTCGGTGAAGTAAGTCGTCAACTCGTACTTGGTCTGGCGCCAGGTGAAGTAGGTGTACGACTGCGAAAAGCCCAGCTTGGCCAGCCGGTGCATTACCTTCGGCCGCGTGAAGGCTTCGGCCAGGAAGATCACGCCGGAGTGCTCGCGCTTGATCTCACCGATCGCCCACTCCCAGAAACCGAACGCCTTGGTGTGCGGGTTGTCGACGCGGAAGATCGTCACGCCTTGCGCGATCCAGTGGTCGAACACGTTCTTGAGTTCGCGCCACAGCGCGCGCCAGTCGTCGGTCTCGAAGTTGAAGGGGTAGATGTCTTGGTACTTCTTCGGCGGGTTCTCGGCGTACTGCACGCTGCCATCCGGCAGGTGTTTGAACCAGCTCGGGTGCGCCTTGACATACGGGTGGTCTGGCGCGCACTGGAAGGCGATGTCGAGCGCCACATCGAGCCCCAGGCTCGCGGCACGCGCCACGAGGCTCGCGAAATCGGCGGCGGTGCCGAGGGCAGGCAGGATGCTCTTGTGCCCGCCTTC
>JANMWQ010000082.1:0-2861 GCA_031394085.1 Rhizobacter sp.
TGGGGCTGAATTTGATGGGCGACGGGTTGCGCGATCTGCTCGATCCGCGGATGGCGCGGCAACGCTGATCGGCATGGCCAAACCCTTGGTTTCATCTGCCCCGCTGCTCACTGTCACCGACCTGCGCGTCACGCTGAACACCGCGCGCGGCCCGGCCGATGCGCTGCGCGGCATCGACCTGCAGCTCGACCGCGGCGCCACGCTCGGGCTGATCGGCGAGAGCGGCTGCGGCAAGTCGATGACGGCGATGGCGATCATGGGCCTGCTGCCGGTCGGCGCGGTGGTGAGCGGCAGCATCCGGCTCAACGGGCAGGAGCTCGTCGGGCTCGCCGATGACGCGATGTGCCGGCTGCGCGGCAACCGCATCGGCATCGTCTTCCAGGAGCCGATGACCGCGCTGAACCCGCTGCACACGGTGGGCGACCAGATCGCCGAGCCGCTGCGGCTGCACGATGGGCTGAGCCGTGCGGCGGCCCGCGCCGAGGCGCTGCGGCTGCTGGAACGCGTGCGGCTGCCGCAGGCTTCGCAGCGGCTCGACGCGTATCCGCACCAACTCTCGGGCGGCCAGCGGCAGCGCGTCACGATCGCGATGGCGCTCGCCTGCGGCCCCGATCTGCTGATCGCCGACGAGCCGACCACCGCGCTCGACGTGACCATTCAAGGCGAGATCCTGACCCTGATCCGCGAGCTCGTCGACGAGAGCGACATGGCGCTGCTGATGATCAGCCACGACCTCGGCGTGATGGCGCGCACGGTCGCGAACCTGCTGGTGATGTATGGCGGCACCGTCGTCGAATCGGGGCCGACAGCCGAGGTTTTCGCGCACCTGGTGCACCCGTACACGCGCGGCCTGTTCGCAGCGCGGCCGCGGCTGGGCGCGGCGCGCGTCGACGGCCGCAAGCTGCGGCTCGTGACGATCCCCGGGCGCGTCCCGGAGCTGGTCGACATGCCGGCCGGCTGCCCGTTCGCCGACCGCTGCGCGTGGGTGGTCGAGGCGTGCCGCGCAGCGCCACCACCGCCGGTGACGGTCGGGCCGGCGCACGCGGCGCGCTGCATTCGCATCGGCGAGCTGGGAGCGGTGCGATGAACGAACCGCTGCTGGTGGTCGACACGCTCGTCAAACGCTACACACTGCCGCGCGAACGCCTGTTCCAGCCAGCCCCGATCGTCGAGGCATTGCACGGCGTGAGCTTCACGGTGCAGGCTGGCCGCAGCCTCGGCATCGTCGGTGAATCGGGCTCGGGCAAGTCGACGCTGGCGCGGCTGGTGATGGCGCTCGAGGCGCCGAGCGAAGGCCGCGTCAGCCTGCTCGGCCGTGACCTGCATGCGCTTTCGCCCTCCGAGCTGCGCGCTGCGCGGCGCGACTTTCAAATGGTGTTTCAAGACCCCTACGGCTCGCTCGACCCGCGCCAGCGCGTCGGCCGCATCGTCGCCGAGCCGCTGATCGGATTCGATGCGCCGGCCACACACCAACGCGTCGCCGAATCGCTCGATGCCGTCGGCCTGCGCGCGGCCGATGCCGACAAGTACCCGCACGAGTTCAGCGGCGGCCAGCGCCAGCGCATCGCGATCGCGCGCGCGCTGATCACGCGGCCGAAGCTGATCGTCGCCGACGAGCCGGTGAGCGCGCTCGATGTCTCGGTGCAGGCGCAGGTGCTGAACCTGCTGGCCGACTTGCAGCAGCAGTTCGGCATCACCTACCTCTTCATCAGCCACGACCTCGCCGTCGTCGACCACGTGTGCTGCGACGTGGCGGTGATGCGCGCGGGCCTGATCGTCGAATACGGTCCGACCGAGCAGGTGCTGCAGCGGCCGTCCCACGACTACACACGCGCGCTGCTCGCGGCGATGCCCGAGGCGCTGCCCGCTTCTTTGCTGCCCGCTTCTTGCTAGAGTAGAAAGCGTTGATCCCGTACCCCAGGAGTGAGTCGATGACCTCGAAATCCCGCCCCGTTGCCCTCATGCTCGCCCTCGCCACCGCGGCTGCGTTCGTCGCACCCGCCGCGCAGGCCCAAGCCCGCAAAGACAGCGCGGTGCTCGGCATGATCCTCGAGCCCTCGCCCGGACTCGACCCGACCACCGCCGCGGCCGCGGCGATCGGCGAGGTCGTGCACTACAACATCCTCGAAGGCCTGACCAAGATCAACATGGACGGCAGCATCGCGCCGCTGCTCGCCGAGAGCTGGCAGGTCGACCCCGACGGCAAGAGCTACACCTTCAAGCTGAGGCGCGGCGTGAAGTTCAGCGACGGCGAGGCGTTCGACGCGAGCGACGTGAAGTTCAGCTTCGAACGCGCGAAGGCGACGGGTTCGACCAACAAGGCGAAAAAGGCGGTGTTCGACAACATCGCCCGCATCGACACGCCCGATGCGTTCACCGTGATCGTGGTGCTGGCGCAGCCGGACGGCAACTTCCTGTTCCGCATGGGCGAGAACACCGCGGTGATCCTCGACCCGAAGAGCGCCGCCACCACGTCGACGAAGCCGATCGGCACCGGGCCGTTCAAGCTCGACGCGTGGGCCAAGGGCGCGTCGATCACGCTGTCGAAGAACGAGGGGTTTCGCAGCCCGGCCGCGGTCAAGATGAAGAAGGTCACGTTCCGCTTCATCAACGACCCGGCGGCGCAGGTGGCGGCGCTGCTCGCGGGCGACATCGACGGCATGCCGCGCTTCGGCTCGCTGCAGAGCTTGAAACAATTCCAGGGCGACGCGCGCTATACGGTCGTGGCCGGCGGCACCGAGGGCAAAACCATCGTCGGCATCAACAACAAGAAGAAGCCGTTCGACGACGTGCGCGTGCGCCGCGCGATCGCTGCCGCGATCGACCGCAAGGCGGTCATCGACGGCTCGGCCGAAGGCCTG
>JANMWQ010000118.1:0-6874 GCA_031394085.1 Rhizobacter sp.
TTGCATCGTGTCGTCGACGACGATGCCGCTGCGGTTGTCCTTGCCGCAGTTCAGGCCGATCTTCACCGCCAGCGTGGTGTTGGGGCGGATGCCAGCGGCCATCACGACCAGGTCGGCAGGCACCTCGGTGCCGTCCTTGAATTGCACCGCCCGGACACGCCCGGCGGGTGTGACCTTGTCACCCACGCGGCCGTCCTTGTCGCCGATCAGCGCCTGAGTCTGCGCGCCCATCAAAAACTTCAAGCCGCGCGATTCGAGCGAGGTCTGCAGCAACTTGCCGGCCACGTCGTCGAGCTGGCGCTCCATCAGCCAGGGCATCACGTGAACCACGGTGGTCTGCATGCCGCGCAGCATCAGCCCGTTGGCCGCCTCGAGCCCGAGCAGACCGCCGCCGATCACGATCGCGTGCTTGTACTTCGTGGCCGCCTCGATCATCGTGTTCGTGTCGTGGATGTCGCGGTAGGCGATCACGCCTTCGAGGTCTTTGCCCGGCACCGGCAGGATGAACGGGTTCGAGCCGGTGCACATCAGCAGCCGGTCGTACTCGGCCTCGGTGCCGTCTTCGGCCTTGACGATGCGGTTGCGGCGGTCGATGTCGACGACCTTCTTGCCGAGGTGCAGCGTGATGTGGTTCTCGGCGTACCAGCTCAGCGGGTTCAGCACGATCTCGTCGAGCGTCTGTTCGCCGGCCAGCACCGGGCTGAGCAGGATGCGGTTGTAGTTCGGGTGCGGTTCGGCGCCGAAGACGGTGATGTCGTAGAGCTCGGGGGCGATCCTGATCAGCTCTTCGAGCGTGCGCACGCCGGCCATGCCGTTGCCGACCATCACGAGCTTCATCTTTTTCATCGAGCGTTCTCCTGCCGCGCGGGGGCAGCCATGACCGGACAACAGCAAGCGGGGTGCCAGCCGCGGCCCGGCACGCGCCGCACCAGCGCCGCGCAGGAAACTTGCATGCGTCGTTGGATTGACGTGCGCAGCGCACAGAATCGTGCGCACTGGCACCAAACACACACATGAGCTTCGATGTCGACATTGGCCAAGCGAGCGAACGCGGCCCGCGCGCACTGAACGAGGACTTCGCCGCCGTGCGCCGTCATGCCCCCGGCGACGAATCGCGCGGCCTGATCGCGGCGATCGCCGACGGCGTCTCGGCCGGCGGCCAGGGCCGCATGGCGGCGCAGACCAGCGTGCTCAGCCTGGTCGAAGACTATTTCGCGGCACCCGATACATGGGACACCACGGTCGTGCTCGACCGCGTGATCTCGGCGCACAACACCTGGCTGGTCGCGCACAACCGCCGCTCGGCCGCCTCGGCGATGACGACCTTGACGGCGCTCGTGCTGCGCGGCCAGACCTGGACGCTCGGGCATGTCGGTGACACCCGCGCCTACCTGCTGCGCGCGGGTGAATTGCGTCGCCTGACCCAAGACCACGCGTTCGACCATCCCGACCTCCGCAGCCGCCTGACCCGCGCGGTCGGGCTCGACGACGCGGTGCATGTCGACTACCTGCAGGGTGATCTGCAGGTCGGCGACCTCTTCCTGCTCGTCTCCGACGGCGTGCACGCCGCGTTGAAGGATGCGCGGATGTGCGAGCTGCTCGGGCAGTCGCATGGGCAGCTCGAAGGGCAAAAGCAGGCGCAAGCCGCGGCCGATGCGATCGTGCACGCCGCGCTCGCCGGCAGCGCCGCCGACAACGCGAGCGCACTCGTGGTGCGTGTGATCGGGTTGACGCGCCTGCAGCTCGCGGACGCGAATGCACAGGCACGCCAGTTGCCGTTGCCGCGGCGCCTGAATGTCGGCAACACCATCGACGGCTTGGTCGTGACCGCGCGCGTCGCCGACACCGGCGCGCACCTGCTGTACCAGGTGCGCGATCCCGCCACCGGCGCGCTGAAGGCACTGAAAACGCTGCACCCTTCGCGCGCGAGCGACCCGCAAGAGCGCGCGATGCTCGCGCATGAGGCCTGGCTCAGCGAGCGCGTCACCGAGCATGCGGACGACGGCTTCGTGCGCCTCGTGCAGCGCGCTGACGCGACCGAGTTCTACCTGCTCTTCGACTGGCATTCGGGGCGGACGCTGGACCGTGTCTTCGCCCGCCGAGGCCCGCAGGGGCTGCCGCTCGGATCGGTGATCGGCTGGGGCCTCGCCACGGCGCACGCGCTCGGCCGCTTGCACCGCCTGGGCGTGGTGCACCGGGACGTGAAGCCGTCGAACCTGCACCTCGGCGACGACGGTCGGCTCAGGCTGCTCGACCTCGGTGTCGCGCTCTCCGGCAGCGAGCCGGCCGAGCAGCGCGATCTGCACGCCGGCACGCCGAGCTACATGAGCCCGGAGCTCTGGAGCAACGCGCCGGCGGGCGCACGCTCGGATCTCTTCGCGCTCGGCGTCACGCTCTACCAGTTGTTGACCGGGCACCTGCCCTACGGCGAAATCGAGCCGTATCAAACCCAGCGCTACCGGCGCGACCCGAAGGCGCCGTCGCGGCTGCGGCCCGATGTGCCGATCTGGCTCGATCACATCGTGTTGAAGTTGGTCGCGCGCGAGCCGACGCAACGCTTCGAGACGGCCGAGGAACTGGCGTTGGCGCTCGGGCGCGGCGCTTCGCGCCCGCTTGCCGCGCCATCTGCATCGCCGCTCGCGGCGCGCGACCCGCTGGTGCTGTGGAAAATCGCGTTCGGTGGCTCGCTGTTGTTGAACGCGATGCTGGTGTTCTGGCTGCTGTTTCTGCCGCGCTGACCTTGATAGAACCTCCGTGGCCGGGCTACTCCCAGCCCGCCTCCCGCGGGGGTTCAAGCAAAGTGGCAGAGCCACATTTGCTTGAGAGCGCCGCCAGCTCGTCGCTTACGAGCGGCCCGGCCGCAGGCGCAGCCCGGCATCGGCGTCGTCGTGCAGCGCGCTTTCGGCACGCGCACGCCCGCCTTTTTCGGCCCAGGTGCGCGTCCAGCGAATCTGTACCGTGCGCAGCATCACCAGCATCACCGCGGCCAGCACCGCGAACGCGACGAAACCCCACAGGTAGGTTCCGGCGAGTTGCTTCGATTGGCCCATCGCGTTCGGGATGAAGCCGCCGCCCAGCGCGCCGATCTCGCCGATCATCGAGCCGGCCACCGCCGTCGTCGCGGACCAACGCAGCGGCACGAGCTGGAACAGCGCGCCGTTGCCCGCGCCGAGCATCGCGAAGCACAGCATGAAGAGCAGCGTCGTGATCACCAGCGACTGCCCTGCGAGCCCGCACAACACCAGCGACCCGCACACCCCGATCAGCACCGCACTCAGCGTGTTGATGCCGCCGACGCGGTCCGATACGTAGCCGCCGACCACGCGCACCGCCGAGCCCATCAGCGTGGCCAGCATCGTCAGCTGACCGGCCTCGACCTTCGTGACCTTGAACTGGTCGTAGAAGTAGGTCGGCAGAAAGCTCGCCAGGCCGATGAAGCCGCCGAAGGTGATCACGTAGATCAGGCTGAAGGCCCAGCCGTCTTTCTCGAACAGGCAGGCGGTGTGCTGCCGCAGGCTCTGGTGCTCTTCGCGATCAGGTGGCTCCTTCGCGGCGAACCACATCACCAGCATCGGCACCACCATCGTCAGCGCGGCCAGGCCGTAGACCGTGGTCCATCCATACTTCACGGCCAGCGGTGGCGCGAACAACACCGCCAGCACCGTGCCCGAATTGCCTGCGCCGGCAATGCCCATCGCGAGCCCTTTGTACTTCGGCGGGAACCAGCCCGAACCGAGCGACAGCGCCACGCCGAAACTGCCGCCGGCGATGCCCAGCAGCACGCCCATCGCCAGCACTTCGTCGTGGGTGTCGACGAACCGGTAGCCGTAGATGAGCGCGACGACGATGAGCCCCATTTCGACCATCGCCGCGTTCTTGCGCCCGATGTACTGCGACAGCACGCCGAGCGGAAAGCGCATCAGCGCCCCCGCGATGATAGGCACCGAGACCATGAAGCCCTTCTGCGCTGCGTCGAGGTTGAAGGCCTCGCTGATGAACGGCGCCATCGCGCCGTTGAGCACCCAGATCGCGAACGTAAAGTCGAAATATAAAAAGGCGGCGAACAGCGTGGGTGCGTGCCCCGCCTTGAGGAAAGTCTTGAACCCGGCCACGGACGCTCCTGTGTGTGAACTCAGTGAATTGAGTGAAGTGAGTCGATTTCGCAGCCCGCATTTCGGAGCGCGCACCACGCCAATGCGAATCCTGTGCCAAGCCGCACGCGGCTATCATCAAGTTAGGGGTTGACACGTGTTTGTGCGAGTAGCCGCTTGCCATTGGCGGGTCCCGAGATGAAGATAAACCGGCGCGCCATGCCGAGCCGCCGACGTTGCCCGAGGAATGTTGATTTGATGAACGAGACGACACCGGCTTTGTCGCAAGAGCGCACCGAGATGGCGCGATCGCTGGCGCGCGCGCTCGAAGCCGACCCCGCCGGGCTGGCCGCGGTGCTGCTGGAAATGCTCGACCGGGTCGACGTGCTGCTCGCGATCAAAGACGTCGCGACCGGCCGCTACCTGCACGTGAATCCGGCGATGGCCGCGCTTTTTGGTCGCTCGCACAGCGCGATGCTCGAAGTCACCGACACCGAACTGATGGAGCCGGCTCAGGCTGCAGCGATGCGTGCTGCCGAGCAAACGGCGCTGGCCCACGACGCGCCGGCCCTGAGCGACCACAAAATAGACCGTGACGGCCGCAAGCGCGAGTTCAGCGTCACACGCATGGCGTTGCCGGGTGCAAGCGGCGCTGCGGCGCGTAACGTGTTGTGCGTGTGGTCCGACCGCACCGCCGCGCAACGCCGCGAACAGCAGTTTCAGCAGGCGCTCGGGCAACTCGAACAGCAGCAACTCGCCGCAGAAACGCTGCGCCGCGAAACCCAAGACCAGACCCTGCGCGACAGCGCCACCGGCCTCTACCAGCGGCTGCCTTTCGACGACCAACTGCGCCGCGAAGTCGATCTTTCTTCGCGCGAGCACCGCGAATTCGCACTCGTCTCGATCGCGCTCGACCCGCTCAGCGCGGCCGTCAAGTCGGCCGGCGGCGACGCGCGCACCCGCGTGCTCGAAGCGCTCGGTCGGCTGTTGCGCAGCAACACCCGTGCGATGGACGCCTCGTGCCGGCTCGATGAAGACCGTTTCGCTGTGCTGCTCTCGGGCGTCGGCCTCGCGACCGCGCATTCGCGCATGGAAGGCCTGCGCCGCCAGTGCGCAACGCAGATCGTCGTGCTCGAAGGGCGCGACCTCGGCTTCACCGTGTCGATGGGCGTGGCGAGCTTCCCGCACACCGCGCACAGCGAGGTCGATTTGATGCAGGCGGCCGACATCGCACTGCGCGAGGCGCAAAAGCGCGGCGGCAATCATGTCGCGCTGGCGAGCATCCGCTTCGAGCTCGGCGCCAACTGACCCGGGAGTGCGCCGGAGCGCATCTGTGGGCCGTCCTCAGAGGGTCACGGCCTTCCAGACCATGTAGGCCGCCAGGCCCAACAGCAGGCAAGCGAATACCCGTTTGAGCTGGCGCATCTCCAGGCGGTGCGCGGTGCGCGCGCCGAACGGCGCTGTGATCACACTGGCGATCGAAATCACGATCAGCGCGGGCACATAGACGAAACCGAGCGTGTCGGCCGGCATGTCGTGCAGCGACCAGCCGGCGATCACGTAGCCCGCGGTGCCGGCCACCGCGATCGGAAAGCCCAACGCCGCCGAGGTCGCGACAGCGTTGTGGATCTTCACGTTGCACCAGGTCATGAACGGCACCGAGACGAACGCACCGCCGGCGCCGACCAGCGCCGACAGCAATCCCACCACGCCACCGGCTGCGAGCATGCCGCCAGTGCCGGGCAGTTGGCGCGACGGCATGGGCTTCCTGTCGATCAGCATCTGCGCCGCCGAGAAGCTGACGAACAGCGCGAACAGGACCGCCAGCGCTTGCGAGGGCAGCGCCTTGGCGATCTGCGCGCCGAGCAGCGAACCGAACACGATGCCTGGTGCGAGCAGCTTCGCGACCGGCCACAGCACCGCACCGCGCTGATGGTGCGCGCGCACCGAGGCGATCGACGTGAAGCAAATCGTCGCCAGCGAGGTCGCGATCGCCATCTTGACGACGTACTGCGCCGGCATCCCTTTGGCCGACAACAGCAAGGTCATGAACGGCACCATCAGCATGCCGCCACCGACGCCCAGCAGCCCGGCCAGAAAGCCCACGCCCGCACCGAGGACGAGAAGTTCGACGACGAGCTGCCAGCCGAGCCCGTCGGTCATGCGTGGTGTTTCATGCAGGCTTGTTCAGCAGCGTGAGCACGGCGCGCCACTCGTCGGCCGTCACCGGCGTGATCGACAACCGGTTGCCGCGTTCGAGTACGCGCATCGTCGCCAGCGAAGGCGCCGTGCGCATCGCGGCGAGCGACAGCAGCGGCGTCTTGCGGACCAGCTTCACGTCAACGTGCGACCAACGTGGCGCGCCGGGCTTCGACTTGGCGTCGAAGTACGGGCTCCTCGGGTCGAATTGCGTTGCGTCGGGGTACGCGGCGCTCGCCACTTCGGCCAGGCCGGCGATGCCGGGCGCGGGGCACGACGAGTGGTAGAACAACACGCCGTTGCCAAGCTTCATTTCATCGCGCATGAAGTTGCGCGCCTGGTAGTTGCGCACGCCGATCCACGGCACCGTTTGCTGGGGCGCTGCTGCGAGATCGTCGATTGAACATTCCGACGGCTCGCTCTTCATCAACCAGTGGCGCATTCCGAGGTCGAAGAGAAGTAGTGAAAGGTGTCCGCCGCAAACCGTGAACCGCATTCCTGAACCAGGAGTTCAGGTGGGCGAGGTCAGCCCGGCTTCGGGTTCATCTGACGCGAGACGATCACACCAGCCGGGCGATGTTCCA
>JANMWQ010000123.1:0-1549 GCA_031394085.1 Rhizobacter sp.
GTCGACGAGTGCGACGCTGTCGTCGTCGCGCTCGGCGACGAACACGAGGCCGGGCCGGTCGCTGGCGGCAACGCCGGCCGGTGCCTTGCCGACGGCGATGCTGGCCAGCGGCGGTTGCGTGTCGGCGATAGTGGAAGACGCGCCGCCGGACGTGCCAGAGACGGTGCCGTCGAACACCAGCAAGCGGTTCGCGAACCAGTCGGCCGCATACACGCGCGAACCGTCAACCGAGGCGTCGATGCCGACCGGCCCGTCACCGGCCGCCAGCGTCGCGACGACCTGCTGCGTGCGCATGTCGATCACCGAGATCGTCTTGCTGTCGGGGTTGGAGACGAACACGCGACCGGTGCGGCTGGCCGCCACCACGCCGGCCGGCGAGCGCCCGACCGGCACGAGCGCGACGACCCGCTGCGTTGCCAGGTCGATCACCGAGACATCGTGGCTGCCCTGGTTCGTGATGTAAGCGAACGGCGTGGCGCAGGCCGTGGCGCAGCCGAGCAGCGCGCAGGTCAGCGCGATGAATGGCGCGCTAAATGGCACGCCGAGATGCATCTCCGCGAACCACGCTGTTTTCAATCGGGCCGCCGATAGCTCAGCGCCGTTTCGAACTTCAGGTCGTTCGAGTCGATCACTTCGGCCTTCAACTCGCCGCCGCCTTTGGGCAAAAAGTAGAAGCGAAAATTCGGGTTCTCGCTGATCGAAAAATCGACATCGGCCGACATCACCAGCTCGCCGCCGTAGGTCACACGCACTTGCCGCACGAAGTGCGCCGGCGTGAACAGTCGTGAGACCTGGTCCATCGCCAGGCCCGAGTTGTTCGGGTGGCTGATCATCAGTTGCGCCAGCACCGGACGATCGCCTTTCGGGTCGGCGCTCGCCTCGGCCTCGACGCGGAACTTCATGCGCCCGAGCGACGCCAGCGCCGCTTGCGCGTCTTTGCCCGGCGGCGCGGAGCAACCGCCCGCGGCCTTCAAGAACCGCGTCGTCATGAAGAGCTGGCCGTCGCTGGTTTCGGCGATGGCGCGCACATGCGTGTACTCGTCGATGCGCACGCGGGTTTCGATGTCGGCACGGCCGGCGAGCGGCGTGAACTGGAAGATCGCCGAGATCGGCGACGGGTTGTTGTCGATGATCAGGTAGACCTTGTCGATGCGTTTGCCGCCGGTCTGCGGCGCGTGCGTGCGGATCGCGATCGGCACCACCGCGGCATCGTCGGCGCGCACCGGCGCATCGAGCGTGAGCGTGCCTTCAGGCGCAGCGGCGATCGGACGCGCCTGGAACAGGCTGGCACGCACCTTCTGCCAGATCGGGCTCGCCTCCGGGTTCTCGCCGGTCTTGACCTGCGCCCAGGCGGAAGCGCCGAGGCCGGTGAGCAGCGCGACACCGAGGGCCGAACGGCGGGCGTGCAATGAGGGCTTGGCGTGCTTCATGGTGTTCGATCCGATCTGGCTGGAACCGCTGAAGCGCCCGGGCTTGGCAAGTTTTGCGTCGCCGCCTTGGCAGGCGCCGCGCCGGCAGTGGGAGGCGGTTCGTCTTCCCACTCCAGTTC
>JANMWQ010000340.1:0-3466 GCA_031394085.1 Rhizobacter sp.
CGAGCAAAACAAGGCCGAGCGCCCGGTGGATCGCCGCAAGGGCGTGGAGAACACCGCGAGCTTCAAGGCCAACGGCACCGGCCCGTTCCGCCTGAAAGAACGCCAGCCTTCGGTTCGCACGACGCTCGTGCGCAACTTCAACTATTGGGACAAGGTCGACACCAACCTCGACGAGGTCGTGTTCACGCCGATCGGCAATGACGCGACCCGCGTCGCCGCGCTGCTCTCGGGCGAGACCGATGTGATGGAGCCGGTGCCGCTGCAAGACGTGGAGCGCATCAAGGCCGCACCGAACCTCACCGTGTTGCAAGGCCCCGAGTTGCGCACGATCTTTCTCGGCATGGACCAAAAGCGCGACGAGCTGCTCAACAGCAGCGTCAAGGGCAAGAACCCGTTCAAGGACAAACGCGTGCGCCAGGCCTTCTACCAGGCGATCGACGTCGACACGATCAAGGCCCGCGTGATGCGCGGCGCGGCCGCGCCGACCGCGCTGATGATCGGCCCCGGTGTGCGCGGCTTCATGCCCGAGACGAACAAGCGCCTGCCGTACGACGCCGAAGCCGCGAAGAAGCTGCTGGCCGAGGCCGGCTACCCGAACGGTTTCGAGGTCGGCATGAATTGCCCGAACGACCGCTACGTGAACGACGCGGCGATCTGCCAGGCGGTGGCCGCCAACCTCGCGCGCATCGGCGTCAAGGTGAACCTGCAAGCCGAGACCAAGGTCAGCTACTTTCCGAAGATCCTGCGCCGCGACACCAGCTTCTACCTGCTCGGCTGGACGCCGAGCACCGCCGACGCGCACGACGCGCTCTACAACCTGATGGCCTCACCCACCGACGCCGGCCGCGGCCAGTACAACCTCGGCGCTTACGCGAACCCGAAGCTCGACGAGCTCACGACGAAGATCCAGACCGAGACCGACAAGGCCAAGCGCGACGAGATGGTCCGCGAGGCGTTCAAGATCCACACCGACGATGTGGGCCACATTCCGCTGCACCAGCAAGCGCTGGCCTGGGCTTACAAGAAAAACGTGACGCTGACGCAATTGCCCACGAACTACATGTACTTCAAGTGGGTCACGTTGAAGTGACGCGTCGAAGAGCGAGCAGCTCGTGAGCACCGTGATCGATCCCGAGCCATCCACGATGACGCCGCCCGCCGCGAAGCCGCCTGGCGCCTGGGCGCGCTTTTTCGACGGCGATGTCTGGCATTCGTTTCGCAGCTCGCCGATGGCGATGGGCGCGGCGATCGTCGCGCTCGGCTGCGCGTTCTGCGCGGTCTTTGCCGGATACATCGCGCCGCACAACCCCTTCGATCTCGCCACGCTCGAACTCAGCGACTCGATGCTGCCACCGGCCTGGCTCGAAGGTGGCCAGGCCAAGTACCTGCTCGGCACCGACGAGCAGGGTCGCGACGTGCTCTCGGCGTTGTTCTACGGCGCGCGCATCTCGCTGATGATCGGCGGTGCCTCGGTGATCGTCTCGATGCTGATCGGTGTTTCGCTCGGCCTGCTCTCGGGCTACGTCGGCGGGCGCATCGACGGCTTCATCATGCGGGTGTGCGACGTGATGCTGTCGTTTCCGTCGATCCTGATCGCGCTGCTGATCGCCGGTGTGGGCCGCGCGCTGTTCCCGCAGGCGCACGACTCGCTCGCGTTCGGCGTGCTGATCCTCGCGATCGCACTGCCCGGCTGGGTGCAATACGCGCGCACGGTGCGCGGCTCGACCATGGTCGAGCGCAACAAGGAATACGTGCAGGCCGCACGCGTGGTCGGCGTGCCGCCGCTGCGCATCATGCGCAAGCACGTGCTGCCCAACGTGCTCGGGCCGGTGCTGGTGCTCGCGACGATCCACCTCGCGCTCGCGATCCAGACCGAGGCCACGTTGTCGTTCCTCGGCGTGGGGGTTTCGCCGACCTCGCCGTCGCTCGGCACCTTCATCAACGAAGGCCAGAAGCAACTCTTCAGCGGCGCGTGGTGGCTCGTGATCTTTCCCGGCACGATGCTGCTGCTGATCGCCTTGAGCATGAACCTGTTCGGCGACTGGTTGCGCGATGCGTTGAACCCGCGGCTGCGATGAGCGCACCACGATGAAGACTGCATGACCCAGCCATTGCTCGAAGTTCGCAACCTGCGTGTCGAGTTCCCGACGCGCCGCGGCACGCTGGTCGCGCTCGACGACATCTCGTTCGAGATCGCGCCGGGCGAGATTCTGGGTGTTGTCGGCGAATCGGGCGCGGGCAAGTCGCTGACCGGCGCTGCGATCATCGGCCTGCTCGACCCGCCGGGCCGCGTGGCTTCGGGTGAGATCCGTTTCGACGGCCGGCGCATCGACAACCTGCCGTACGAAGCGATGCGCAAGGTGCGTGGCCGCCAGATCGGCGCGATCTTTCAAGACCCGCTGACCTCGCTGAACCCGCTCTACACGGTCGGCCGGCAACTCGTCGAAACCATCATGACGCACCTGCCGGTCGACAACGACGAGGCCCGCAAGCGCGCGATCCGGCTGTTGCAGGAAACCGGCATTCCGGCCGCCGAGGCGCGCATCGACCAGTACCCGCACCAGTTCTCGGGCGGCATGCGCCAGCGCGTGGTGATCGCGCTCGCGCTCGCCGCCGAGCCGAAGCTGATCGTCGCCGACGAGCCGACGACTGCGCTCGATGTCTCGATCCAGGCGCAGATCATTTCGTTGCTCAAGCGCCTGTGCAAAGACCATGGCGCGGCGGTGATGCTGGTCACCCACGACATGGGTGTGATCGCCGAAACCTGCGACCGGGTCGCGGTGATGTATGCCGGTCGAATCGTCGAGGTCGGGCCGGTGCGCGATGTGATCCACGCACCGGCGCACCCGTACACCGTCGGCCTGATGGGCTCGATCCCGGCGATGGACGAAGACCGCGAACGTTTGCTGCAGATCGACGGCGCGATGCCGCGGCTGACCGCGATTCCCACCGGCTGCGCATTCAACCCGCGCTGCCCGAGAGTGTTCGACCGCTGCCGTGTCGAACGGCCAGAGTTGCTGGCGGCTGGGTCGACGCGTGCGGCCTGCTGGCTGCATGCGTCTGCGATGCGGGAGGCTGCATGAGTGCCGTGTTGAAACCCGGCACGAGCGCGCCGCTGGTGGAGGTGCACGACCTCGCGAAGACATTCGATGTCTCGGCGCCATGGCTCAACCGCATGATCGAGCGCAAACCGCGCCAGTTCGTGCACGCGGTCGACGGCATCAGCTTTTCGATCCAGCGCGGCAAGACGCTCGCGCTGGTCGGCGAATCGGGCTGCGGCAAGAGCACGGTCGCGCGGCTGCTCGTCGGCCTCTATGCGCCGACGAAAGGCCGGGTCGAGTTCGACGGCACCGACACTGCGACCACGTTCAAGTCGAAAGATTCACTCGCGCTGCGCCGCCGCATGCAGATGATTTTTCAGGATCCATACGCGAGCCTGAACCCGCGCTGGAAAGTGGCCGACATC
>JANMWQ010000144.1:0-1579 GCA_031394085.1 Rhizobacter sp.
GTCGGCATCGCTTGCCACGATGCTGATGCCTGACGTTCTTGCCAGCCGCGCGTTGGGTCGGCTCGACTTGGACTCACCCTTTCGAAATACATTGCAGGGTTCAGTTGGGCATAGGCGCTGAAGTTCTATGACGTCTGCGGCGGGACCGAGGAAGTGAAGTACACAACCCATATGACTCACGCGCGGCCTAACTTGTTTGTGGGCCAACCTGCTCGACCCCGAAGACGCAGTCTAAATCCCCTGCATCGCATCGCGCATCCTCCGAATCCCCACATCGGGTGCCCCTGAAACCCCCACCGCAGGGTGATCGCGCGGTCGCAATAGGCGATCTAAATTTCAGTGGATGCGAAACACCGATCCGCCCCGCCCGCCGTCGCCACTTTCCGACTCCCATGCGCCCGATGACGAACCGCCGCCCCCGCCTCGCCTGCTCGATCAGGTGCGCAATGCCATCCGTGTGCGCCATTACTCCATCCGCACCGAGGCCGCCTACGTGGACTGGGTGCGCCGCTTCATCTTGTTCCACGGCAAGCGCCATCCAGCGCTGCTCGGCGCCCCAGAGGTCGCCGCGTTCTTGACCCATCTCGCCGTCGAGCGGAATGTCGCACCCTCGACGCAAAGCCAGGCGAAGTCGGCTCTGCTGTTCCTGTACCGCGAAGTGCTGGGCGTGCAGCTTGCGTGGCTCGACGAAGTCGTCTCCGCCAAGCAGTCGCGGCGCCTGCCTGTCGTGCTGACGACCAGCGAAGTGCGCGCGCTGCTGCACGAGTTGTCGGGGCCGACCGGCCTGGTGGCGTCGTTGCTGTACGGCACCGGCATGCGCTTGCTCGAAGGCTTGCGGCTGCGCGTGAAAGACATCGAGTTCGAGCGCCGTGAGGTGCTGGTGCGCGACGGCAAGGGTGCTAAAGACCGCGTGACCGTCCTGCCCGAAAACCTGATGTTGCCGCTGCAGCAGCAACTCGCGCAAGCCAAGGCGCGCCATGACCGCGACCGGGCCGAGGGCTTCGGCGAGGTCTGGTTGCCGCACGCGCTGGCCGTCAAGTACCCGGGCGCCGGGCGATCCTGGGGTTGGCAATGGGTGTTCCCCAGCGTGAGCCGTTCGACCGACCCGCGCAGCGGCGTGGTGCGCCGCCACCACCTCAACGAAGCCTCGGTGCAGCGCGCGGTGGCCGGCGCCGCGCGCCGCGCGGGCATCGACAAACCGTGCTCGCCGCACGTGCTGCGCCATTCGTTCGCCACCCACCTGCTGCAGGCCGGCTACGACATCCGCACGGTGCAGGAGTTACTGGGCCACGCCGACGTGTCGACCACGATGATCTACACCCACGTGATGAACCGCGGCGGCCGTGGCGTGCGCAGCCCGCTCGATCAGATCTGACTACGGCGCGCACCGCCGGCCCGCACCGACGGTTCGCCCCGCGCGCCTCGGTCGACCCGCGGTCACCGCGACCGCAACACGATCTCCTTCATCCGCGCCAGCTTCGGCGCGACCACCGGCACGGTGAGCATCGTGCTGGCCACGGCCATCAGCAGCAGCGCGGTGAAGGTCTCGTTGGTGATGATTTGTTTGTCGAGCAGCACG
>JANMWQ010000186.1:0-3241 GCA_031394085.1 Rhizobacter sp.
CAGGTGCGGCTGCTGA
This sequence comes from Rhizobacter sp., assembly GCA_031394085.1. Lineage (GTDB taxonomy): Bacteria > Pseudomonadota > Gammaproteobacteria > Burkholderiales > Burkholderiaceae_C > LMDS01. The sequence goes on from JANMWQ010000186.1 coordinate 17, forward strand.
TCGACGCGCTCGGCTCGAAGAACCTCGGGCGCAAATTTTTCGCTCCGCTGCGCGAGGCGGGTGTCGAGGTCGCGCTGTTCCACGAGGCCCGCATCGGGCGCCGCCTGCGGCCGGTGACCAACTACCGCACGCACCGCAAGATCGTCGTCTGCGACGGTGCGGTCGGCTTCACCGGCGGCGTCAACATCACCGACGAAGAAGACCTGCGCACCCGCCCCGACGCCTACCACGACGTTCACCTGCGCGTCGAGGGTGCCGCGGTGAGGGGGCTGCAGACCACCTTCATCGAGGACTGGGTCTACGCGACCGGCCAGTCGCCGCGCGCACTCGATGCGCTGCTCGAGCACGTGATGCCGACGCTGCCGGCCGGCGCGATCGCGGTGCAGTTCGTCACCAGCGGGCCCGATTCGGCGGCCGAGGCGATCCACCGCATGCAGGTCGAGGCGATCCACGGCGCCACGCGCCGCGCCTGGCTCACCACGCCCTACTTCGTGCCCGGCGAGCCGGCGCTGATGGCGTTGACGAGTGCGGCGATGCGCGGCGTCGATGTGCGGTTGCTCGTGCCCGCCCGCAGCGATTCGGCGATCGTCACCGCCGCGGCGCGCTCGTACTTCGACGAGCTGATCCACGCCGGCGTGAAGGTCTGGGAATACAAGGCGCGCATGCTGCACTCGAAGACGCTCGTGATCGACGACCACTGCGCGATGGTCGGCACCGCGAACTTCGACAACCGCAGCTTTCGCCTCAACTACGAGGTGATGGCGGTGGTCTACGGCCCGGCGCTGGTCGGCCCGCTGGAGGCCCAGTTCGAGACCGATCTGGCGCGGTCGGCGCACGTTCGAGCGAACCGCACGCGCAGCTTTCGGCACAAGCTCGGCGAGGCGGTGGCGCGATTGTTCTCGCCGTTGCTGTAGGCGACGCGACCAGCGCGCGGCAAGCCGCTGTCAGGCAGCGAGCTTGTCGATGCTTGCGGCGCACCACGACTGGTCGGATTCACCGAGTTCGGCGAACGCCTCGCGAGCCCGCGCCAGCGCCTGCACATGGTCGGCCTCGTTGCCGGCGGCGCGCTCGACCCGACCGAGCGCCTCCCAGCCGAACAGGCGCTCGAGCGGCGCGCCCTGGTTGGCCGCGACGATCGCGAGGCAGGCCTGCGCGTGCTCGCGGGCGCGCACGAGGTCGCCGGCTTGCAGCCAGGTGATCGCGAGGCGGTACTCGGCCCGCTCGGTCTCCAGCCAGGTGCCGGCGATGGCCCAGTGGCGGCGCGCGGTCTGCGCGGCGAGGATCATCAGCGCGCGCTCGTCGGCTGTGCGATCGGCTTTTTCTTCCAGCGTGCCGGCGATGGTGTTGCCGGTGACAGCGAGCGCACGGTGCATCGGGTCGGTGGCGGGCAGACCGGCGCGCTGCGCGAGATCGAGCGCTTCTTCGAGCAGGCGGCGCGCGCGCACGGTGTCGTGCGCCGCCAGGTTGCCGGCAGCCATCGCACCGACACGCACACGGTCGGAGACTGGCAGATGGCCCATCCGAACGTCGGCGCCCTCCGCGAGCCGCAGCGCCGCGATCGCGCGCCGCTGCGCTTGACCGCTCGCACCATCGACCCCGAATGCCGGCAATGCAGCCAGCCGATCGAGAAAGCCCATGCCGTTGCGCCACTCGCCGAGGTGCTCGCCGTAGACGTGTTGGCCGAGGTGCATCAGCCGGTTGAGCTGCGCCTCGTCTGCGACGAGTGCGATGCCGTCGTCGAGCCGACGCGCCACGGCGGCAGCGTCGCTGGCGTGGTCGGTCCAGGCGGTGTCGATGAAGGTCTCGAAGTCCATGGCGTCACTCCCGAGCTGCTGTCGACGCAACCCGAACCATCGTAACGCGGCGCTCTACAAACCCAGCCAGGCACCGATCTTCAGCAGCGCGGCTTCGTCGTAGCGCTCGAAGCCGCGGAACTTCGTCGGCTCGAGCTTCTTCTTGCCCTCGTCGGTCGTGTCGAGCCCGATCAGGTACTCGCGCACCTTGTCGACCTGCTCGGCCGACAGGGCGGGGCTCGCGATGATGTGCTTGATCGGCACCGGCTTCGACTGCGCGAGCACCTTGCCGCCTTTGGCCTGCCAGTCCTTCACGATGGCGTTGGCGGCGGTCGCGCCGGCCTGCGTCAGCCGGTTCTCGACGCCGAACGGGATCGCGTCTTGGTAGCGGGTGTAGCTCAGGCGCATCGCGGCCGGATCGAGCTGCGCGTCGCGCAGCGTGGCCCGAACCATCCAGGCCGTGATCGAGTCTTCGTCGGGCACGCCCAGGCGCTGCGCTTTCAGTTCGGCGAGCGACTTCAACGGCGAGTCGGACCGGACCAGAAAGCTCGCGCGATAGGCTTGGTAGCCCTTCGTGACCACCACCAACTTGTAGCCGGACTCCTTGATCGCCTGGATCGACAGGTGCGCGGGGTGGACCATCGCAAGGTCGTAGCTCTTGGCCGCCAGACCGGCGCGCAACGACGGGTAGTCGGCGATCGGCTCGACCGTGACGGGTTGCTTCAGCAGCTTGGAAAGATCGGTGGCCATCACGGCGTAGCGGCCGCGGATCTCCTCGTTCGACACGCGATACGTCACGCCCTCGTTGATGGCGAACACGATCGCCTGCGCCAGCGGCGCGGTCGCGAGCAACACGGCAGCGAGCGAGAGGCGGACCAGCGAGAGGCCGGTTGGCGAGAGGCGGAGTGGCGAGCGGTTCATCGTTGACTCTTTCCTGAAAGTTGACCCGTTGGGGAAATATCGGCACTATCGACGCTGAAATAAAGTTACATCGACAAATTTTTTCTTTGGCCTCGACACCCATGTCATTCGACCTTGTTTTTTTTGGCGGCACCGGCGACCTCACCTGGCGCAAACTCATGCCGGCGCTGTTCCAGGCCTTTCGCCACGGCAAGCTGCCGCCCGATGGCCGCATTCTCGCGGTCGCGCGTGACGAGCAAACCGATGAACAGTACCGCGATTGGCTCCAGGTGCGGTTTCAGGATGTCGAAGGCGCGAAGCGACCGAGCGACGAAGAGTTCGCGAAATTCGCCGAAATGGTGCACTACCGGCGCATGGACCTGTCGCAGCCCGAGCATTACCAGCGGCTCAAGGATTGGCTCGTCACACGCAATGCCGACACGGTCGTGCTGTATCTGGCGACCAGCCCGTACCTGTTCCCGCAGATCTGCGCGCAGCTCGGCGTCGTCGGCCTGAACACGCCGCAGATCCG
>JANMWQ010000196.1:0-1595 GCA_031394085.1 Rhizobacter sp.
GGGGACGTTGGCCTGCGCGTCGTCCACGTCCGGGTGATGAACGACGCGGCGCTGCACGATCGCCGTGCCCGAGTCGGATCGCTCATCGACGGCCAGCGGGAAGATGCGCTCAAGGCCTTCTCGCCCCGGCCCGTTGAAGGCACCGAGATGGATCAGCCCGTCGGGGCCGACCAGATTGATGCCGATCAGCCGGCCGCGGAACAGCCGCTCGCAACTGTCGAGGATTTTCGCGAAGACCGGTTGCGCGTCGGCCATCGAACCGCTGACGACCCGCAACACCTCGCTGGTGGCGGTCTGCTGCTCCAGCGCCTCCTTCGTTTCGTTGAAGAGCCGCACGTTCTCGATCGCGATCACGGCCTGATCGGCGAAGGTCTGCAGCAGCGCAACGTGGTGCGCGGCAAACGGCCCCGGCTCCTTGCGGGTGACGCTGATCATGCCGATGGCCAAGCGGTCGCGCATCAGCGGCGTGAACAACATGCTGCGATAGCCGCGCAAACGCGCCAGGGCGCGCATCGTGGCGGGCACCTCGTTCGATTCGGATTCGGTGTCGGGAATGTGCGCGACCTCGCCATTGCGAATCGCGGCAAGGTGCGGAAAAGCGTCGAGCGGCCTCGGGAACGACGCCTTCAATGCGTCGTCCGCGGTCGGGTTGGTGGGGGTGAACGCCACCAGATGCAGCGCGTCATCATTGATGCGAAACACGGCAGTCGAGAAGCCGCCGATCAGGCGATTCGAGCTCGAAGCAATCGCCTCGAACACCGGCTGCACGTCCGACGGCGAGTTGGCGATCACCTTCAAGATCTCGGCCGTGCCGGTCTGCCGCTCCAGCGCCTGCTGCGTCTCGTTGAACAGCCGCACGTTCTCGATCGCGATCACGGCCTGGTCGGCGAAGGTCTGGAGCAGCTCGATCTGCTTCTCGGGAAACGAGCCGATGAATTTGCGCATCAGCCCAATGGCGCCGATGGCCTCGTTGTCGCGCATCATCGGCACGAACACCGCGGAGCGAACGCCCCGGTCGGCCGAGAGCTTGCGGGTCTCCTCGCTGACCCAGGTCTCCGCCCCGAGATCCGGCATGAGCACTACCTGCCGCCTTAGGATTGCACGACCGGAATAACTTCGATCATCCAGCTTGGTCGAGTCCCCTCGCTTGATCTCAGTCGAACCCGGATGCAACTCGGCAACGCGTATCATCTGGTCGCCTTCGGCCAGCCGCAGCACCATTGCCGTGCCGAACAGCCTGACTCCGCTGCGCGCGATCGCCTCGAACACCGGCTGCACATCGGTAGTCGAACCACTGATGACTTTGAGGATCTCCGCGGTCGCCGTCTGCCGTTCGAGCGCCTCCGTGACGTCGCGGTTGCGGGCATCCAGTTCCTTGAACAGCCGCACGTTCTCGATCGCGATCACCGCCTGATCGGCGAAGGTCTGCAATAGCTGCTTCTGCTTCTCCGGCAACGCGCCCGGCTCCGGCGACGTGATCGCGATCACGCCGATACCCTTTCCCTCGCGTATAAGAGGTGCGGCGCAGCTGGCGCGATACGGAAGCTTGCCAACATTCCGTTGCGAGTACACAGAGGCATCGGGACTGAGAGCGT
>JANMWQ010000253.1:0-1676 GCA_031394085.1 Rhizobacter sp.
AAGGTGCGCCGCCGCGCCGCCGATCTGCACCGCCAGCTTTGCGCCAACCCCGAGGCCGCGCTGCGCGATCCGCTGCAGGTGCTCGACTGGGTCAACCTCTACGCACTCGCGGTCAACGAAGAGAACGCGGCCGGTGGCAGAGTCGTCACGGCGCCGACCAACGGCGCCGCCGGCATCGTGCCCGCGGTGCTGCACTACTACACGCGCTTCGTGCCGGGTGCGAACGAGAGCAAGGTCATCGACTTCCTGCTCACCGCCGCCGCGATCGGCATGCTCTACAAGGAGAACGCCTCGATCTCGGGCGCCGAGGTCGGCTGCCAGGGTGAGGTCGGCGTGGCCTGCTCGATGGCCGCCGGCGCGCTCTGCGCGGTGCTCGGCGGCACGCCGGAGCAGGTCGAGAACGCGGCCGAGATCGGCATGGAGCACCACCTCGGCCTCACGTGCGACCCGGTCGGCGGCCTGGTGCAGATCCCGTGCATCGAGCGCAACGCGATCGCATCGGTCAAGGCGATCAACGCCGCACGCATGGCGCTGCGCGGCGACGGCACCCACCACGTGAGCCTCGACCAGGTCATCAAGACGATGCGCGAGACGGGCGCCGACATGATGACCAAGTACAAGGAAACAGCCCGCGGCGGGCTGGCGGTCAACATCGTCGAGTGCTGACTCCGGCCGGTCGACTCACCAACGATGCGATTCCAATTCACCCGTGAGTTCGGTCAGACCAGGTCGGCGACCGCGCGCAACCGCTTTGCGTTCGCGCTGCAGGTGCGGCCGAACCCGGCGCTGATGCGTCGGTCGGCCGCGGCACGCTCCCAGAACGCGAGCGCCGCCGCGCAAGCGCTCAGCCACACTGCACGCTGCGGCGGCAGCGGCAGGGCCGGCTCGAAGCTGCGGGTCGGCAGCTCACCGCCGGGCAGCGGCGCGTACAGCATCGGCAGCATGTCGTAGGCCGGCGCCAGCTTCAACTCGCCGTGGGGCACGAAGCTCAGGTTGCCGGTGTGCATGTCGGTGTTCGCGATCAGGCGGCCGAACCACCAGAGTTGCCGCACGCGCTCGACCGTCTCGGCATCGAGCAGACCGATCGCCGCGAATCGCGCCGCGAGCAGCGCCCAGTCGCTCGTGCCGGCGCCGAGCAGCGCGGCGTCGAGCGTCAAGAGGCTGGTCAGTCGGCTGCGACCGAACAGGCCATGGCGGTCGAAACGCTCGACTTCGAGGAAGGTGCGGCCCGCGTGTTCGACGATGCGGCTGCGCGCGCCCTCCAGCCCCGGCAAGCTGGCGACGCACTCCAGAGCCAGGTGCTCGCAGACGAGCAGATCCGACCAACGCCGCACCGCCGCCGACCGCTCGGCGCCCGAGAACTTGACGAGCACATGCGGGGTCGCGCTGCCGGCACGCTCGCGCAGCGCCGCGAACTTCGGGAACTCGCCGCCCGCGCTCGACCCGGCCACGCCCGCGCCGATCGCGTGTTCGGCCAGGCGCGCATAGCCAGGGCCGACGGCGCGCGCGCGCAGCGGCTCCGGCGGGGCGAGCTTCTTGGCCTGCCAATGCTCGAAGGCCCGGTCGCCGAAGATCAGGTTGCCGCTCGCATCCGCGCCGCTGCGGCTCAGCACCCACGCGATGTCGTCGTCGCCCCACTCCTGCGGGTTGGCCGAGACGCCGAGCTGCCGGTGCTC
>JANMWQ010000255.1:0-1938 GCA_031394085.1 Rhizobacter sp.
GCCGGGTCGGCACCGGCCTTGCTCGCGAACACCAGCGCCTCGGCGACCGCCGCGATGTTGAGCGCGACGATGATCTGGTTCGCGACCTTGCAGGTCTGCCCGTCGCCATTGCCGCCGACCAGCGTGATGTTCTTGCCCATCAGCTCGAACAGTGGCTTGATGCGCTCGAAGGCTGCCTCGGGCCCGCCGACCATGATGGTGAGCGACGCCGCCTTGGCGCCGACTTCGCCGCCCGACACCGGCGCGTCGAGGTAGTCGCAGCCGAGCGCGTTGATGCGCCTGGCGAATTCTTTCGTTTCGATCGGCGAGATCGAGCTCATGTCGACGACGGTCTTGCCCACGCGGCCGTCAGGTCCGCGCTTCGATTCCGACAAGCCGGCGGCGACACCGTCTTCGGAAAATAAGACCTTCGCGACGTCGGGCGTGTCGGGCACCATGGTGAAGACGATGTCGGCGCGCTCGGCCACATCCTTCGCGCTGGTGCAAACGGTGGCGTTGCTGCCGGCGATTTCGGGCGCGAGCTTGCCACGCGTGTGCACGAACAGCGCGTGACCGGCCTTCACCAGGTGGCCCGCCATCGGCGCGCCCATGATGCCGAGACCGATGAAGCCGATCTTGAGCGGTGCGCTCGTCATGTTGATTTTCCCTTTGCGGTTTCGAGCCAATGCAGCCCGGCTTCGGTCGTCGTTGCGGGCTTGTATTCGCAGCCGATCCAGCCCGTGTAGCCGATGCGATCGAGCGCGGCGAACACGCGCTCGTACGCGATCTCGCCGGTGCCGGGTTCGTTGCGTCCGGGGTTGTCTGCCAGCTGGATGTGGCCGATGCGCGCGAGCTGCTTCGTCATCGTCGCGATCAGCTCGCCTTCCATGCGCTGTGCGTGATAGATGTCGTACTGCACGAACAGATTGTCGGAGCCGACTTCGTCGATGATGGCGAGCGCCTGATCGGTGCGGCTCAGGTAGAAGCCGGGGATGTCGAAGGTGTTGATCGGCTCGATCAACAGCGCAATGCCCGCCTCGTTCAATGCGGCCGCGGCGAAGCGCAGGTTGCCAACGAAGGTGTCGCGGATCGCCTCGTCGCTGACGCCTGCGGGCGCCTTGCCGGCCAGGCAGTTCAGGCGTGGCACGCCGAGCGCGGTCGCATAGCGAATCGCCGTCGCGACGCCCTCGCGAAACTCGCCGACGCGGTCGGGCAGGCAGGCGATGCCACGCTCGCCACCGGCCCAGTCGCCGGCCGGCAAGTTGTGCAGCACGAGCTCGAGCCGGTTTGCCTCCAGCCGGCTCTTGATCTCGTCGACGGTGTACCCGTAGGGAAACAAGAACTCCACCGCCGTGAAGCCGGCGCGCGCGGCGTGCTCGAAGCGGTCGAGAAACGGGTGCTCGGTGAAGAGCATCGACAGGTTGGCAGCGAAGCGTGGCATGGCGTTCAGTCCGGTTAGTCGAGCATGCTGGCGGGGCTGGGCGCATCGGCCGGGTTGGTCGGCAGTTCTTCGAACTCGTTGATCGCGTCGATCTCGGTGCCCATCGAGATGTTGGTCACGCGCTCGAGCATCACCTCGATCACCACCGGCACGCTGAACTCGGCCATCCACGCTTCGGCCTGCTTGATGGCCGGTGCGATCTCTTCTTGTTTGCGCACGCGCACGAACTTGCAGCCCAGGCCTTTGACAACCGCCTCGTGGTCGACGCCGTAGCCTTCCATCTGCGGCGCGTTGATGTTGTCGAAGCCGAGTTGCACGCAGTAGTCCATGCTGAAGCCGCGCTGGCTCTGGCGGATCAAGCCGAGGTAGCTGTTGTTCACGACCATGTGGATGTAGGGCAGCTTGAACTGCGCGCCGACCGCGAGTTCTTCGATCATGAACTGGAAGTCGTAGTCGCCGGAGAGTGCGACGATTTTTCGTGTCGGGTCGGCCACGCGCACGCCGAGCGCCGCGGGAAT
>JANMWQ010000268.1:0-9821 GCA_031394085.1 Rhizobacter sp.
GAGGTGCGCAAGGCGCGGCTGGTCGTCAGCGGCGAGATGGCGAACGACTCGATGGCGCTGCAGGTCGAGGTCGACGGCGCACCCGAGGGCCTGGCCGCGCGCCTCACCGACGCGATGCGCGACATCACCAAGCTGCGCGGCCAGGTGCTGCTGTGCGCCGTCGGCAGCCTGCCGAACGACGGCAAGGTGATCGAGGACGCGCGCACCTACACCTGAAGGTTCACCCGTTGTGCGCAGCAATTCCTTGCGGCAGGCCCGGGTTACGTACTTTCCGCGATGGCGCCGGGCGCGACGTTCCGGACAATCGCGCGTCGCCATTCTTCAACGCCACCAAGAAACCCACCCCATGAAGCACTTTTTGCTCGCCGCCATCGCTGCAACGCTCGCCTCCTCGGCCTGGGCCGAGTATCCCGACAAGCCGATCACGATCGTCGTGCCGTTCGCGGCTGGTGGCCCGACCGACAAAGTCGCGCGCGACCTCGCCGAGGCGCTGCGCAAGCCGCTCGGCGGGCAGTCGATCATCATCGAGAACGTCGGCGGGGCCGGCGGCACGCTCGGCGCTGCCAAAGTCGCGAAGGCGAGCAACGACGGCTACACGCTGCTGCTGCACCACATCGGCATGAGCACCGCGCCGGCGCTCTACCGCAAGATGAGCTACGACACGCTCGGCGATTTCGAGTACCTCGGCATGGTCAACGAAGTGCCGATGACACTCATCGGCAAACCCACGCTGCCGGCCACCAACTACGCCGAGCTGCTCAAGTGGATGGAGGCGAACAAGGGCAAGATCAACCTCGCCAACGCCGGCCTCGGCGCCGCCTCGCACCTGTGCGGCCTGCTGTTGCAAAGCTCGCTGAAGATCGAGATGCAGACCGTGCCGTACAAGGGCACCGGCCCGGCAATGACCGACCTGCTCGGCGGCCAGGTCGACCTGATGTGCGACCAGACCACCAACACCACGAGCCAGATCGAAGGCGGCAAGGTCAGGGCGTTCGCGGTCACGAGCGCCAAACGCTTGACCACGCCGGCGCTCAAGAATTTGCCGACGCTCGACGAGGCCGGCTTGAAAGGCTTCAACGTCTCGATCTGGCACGCCATGTATGCGCCCAAGGGCACGCCCAAAGCCGTGACCGACAAGATCAACGCGGCCTTGCGCGTGGCGCTGAAAGATGCCGAATTCGTCAAGCGCGAAGAAGCGCTCGGTGCGGTGGTCGTGGCCGACGCGCGGCTGAGCGGCGAGGAGCACAAGAAGTTCGTCACCGCCGAGATCGGCAAGTGGGGCCCGATCATCAAGGCCGCGGGTCAATACGCCGACTGATGGCGCACCCGGCTGCGGCTACGCAGCCACCCTCCGTGAGGGGGCGGGCCACCTTGGGGTGACCCAGCGTTAGGCCCGCCGCTCCGATCACCCGCGCAGCGTGATCGGGATCGTTACCGGCCCGTCGTTGACGAGGCTGACCTGCATGTCGGCGCCGAAATGCCCGCAGGCGACCTCGCCGTGCAGCGAACGCGCGGTCGCAACAACACGCTCATAGAGCCGGCGGCCCTGCGCCGGCTCGGCCGCGCCGGTGAAACTCGGGCGATTGCCGCCCGACACATCGGCCGCCAGCGTGAACTGGCTCACGATCAGCAACCCACCCTTTGCATCGACCACGCTGCGGTTCATCTTGCCGGCGGCGTCGCTGAAGATGCGCAGCTTCAGCAGCTTGGCGACGAGCTTGTCGGCGAGCGCCTCGGTGTCTTGCGGCTCGGCGCACACGAACACCAGCAGTCCGGCGTCGATCGCGCCGACCGAGCTGCCGGCCACCCGCACCTCGGCACGCGCGACGCGCTGGATCAGCGCCATCATGGCGTCGCTTTGGCATCGTCGAAATGCGCCTCGACATCCGAGGGCAGCAACTGGATCGACGCGCGCAGCCCCGGCAGTTCGTGCATCAACGCCTGCTCCACGTCGCCTCGCAACGCAGCGGCACGACCGAGCGACCAATGCGCCGGCAGGTGCATGTGCAGATCGACGAAACGGCGCTGCGCAGCCCGGCGCGTGACGATGTGATCGAAGCGGATCGCGTCGTGCGCGAACTGCGCCAGCGTGCGATCGATCTGGGCGCGCACTTCGGGCTCGACCGCGCTGTCCATCAACCCATCGACCGAGCGCCAGGCGAGGTGCGCGCCCTCACGCAAAATGTTCAGCGCCACCAAGATCGCGAGCACCGGGTCGAGCCAGAGCCAACCGGTGAAGTGCACCAGCGCGAGCCCGACGACGACGCCGCCGGAGGTCCACACATCGGTGTAGAGGTGCCGCGCATCGGCTTCGAGTGCGATCGATCGGTGCTCGCGCGAGGCCGCCATCATGCGGTGCGCGAGCAGGCCGTTGAGTGCCGAGCTCGCAACCGCCAGCGCGATGCCCCAGCCCAGCGATTCGAGCGGCTGGGGGTTCGCGAACCGGTGCACCGCCGCCCAGATGATGCCGGCCGCCGCGCCAGCGATCAGCAGGCCCTCGAAGCCGCTGGAAAAGTACTCGGCCTTGGTGTGGCCGAACGGGTGGTCTTCGTCGGCCGGCCGCTGCGCGATCGTCACCATCGCCAGCGCGAACAGTGCCGAGGCCAGGTTGACGAACGACTCCATCGCGTCCGACAGCAAGCCGACCGAGTCGGTGACCCACCAGGCGGCGGATTTCATCGCGATCGTCGCGACGGCGGCAACGATCGACAGTTGGAGGAGGGTCTTGACCTGCACGTGGCAGAGATGCCAGACCGCTAGCCTGGCTGGGCTTCGAGGCGCCTCAGCTCTTCGCTGAGGAACTGGCTCGCCAGCATCGTCTTGCCATCGGCGAACTTCACGTGATAGGGCTGCCCACTCATGCTCGACTTGCTCGCGATGCGCTCGATGAACTCACGTGCGGTGGTCACTTCATGGCCCATCGATTCGAGCTTGCCTCGCAAAAACTGAGCGGCGTCGGCGCAGTCGTATTCGGTGCCGTTGCGGATGAACTTGATGCCCTTGCGGGTCTCGACGAAATGAATCAGCTTCTCGATGCGCGTTTGCTCATGCGCGGGCAGCGCAGCCGACGCGGCGGATGCCGAAAGGGCCAGCAGGGCCGTCACGCTCACCAGAAAGCTTCTGCGAAACATGGTGGATCACTCCAGCGTCACCCGCGCGAATTTGCGCTTGCCCACTTGCACCACATAGGTCCCGGGAGCGAGTTTCAAACCCCGGTCGCCGACCACTGAGCCGTCGACCCGAACCCCGCCACCATCGACCAGGCGCAGGGCTTCGCTGGTCGAGGCTGCAAGATTAGCCTGTTTCAGCAGCGCACCGATGCCCAGGGGCGCGCCTGCGAGCGCCACCGCGTCGATCACATCCGGCACGCCGCCGCGCGCGCGGTGGTTGAAATCGACCTCGGCCGCTTCCGCCGCAGCCGCGCTGTGAAAACGCGTGGTGATCTCCTTGGCGAGCAGCACCTTCACTTCTTTCGGGTTGCGGCCACCTTCGATCTCGGTCTTGAAACGCGCGATCTCGGCCTCGGGCCGGAAGCTCAGCAGCGTGAAGTATTTCCACATCAGCACATCGCTGACCGACAAGAGCTTGGCGAACATGGCGTTCGGCGCCTCGGTGATCGCGATCGTGTTGCCTTTGCTTTTCGACATCTTCTCGACGCCGTCGAGCCCCTCGAGCAGCGGCATCGTCAAGATGCACTGCGGCTCCTGGCCATATTCGCTTTGCAGCGCGCGGCCGACCAGCAGGTTGAACTTCTGGTCGGTGCCGCCGAGTTCGAGGTCGGACTTCAGGGCCACCGAGTCGTAGCCCTGCATCAGCGGGTACAGGAACTCGTGCACGCTGATCGGCGTGCCGGCCTTGAAACGGTCGTGAAAGTCGTTGCGCTCCATCATGCGGGCGACCGTGTAGCGCGAGGCGAGCTCGATCATGCCGCGCGCGCCGAGCGGGTCGCTCCACTCGGAGTTGTAGCGAACCTCGGTTTTGGCTTCGTCCAGCACCAGCTTGGCCTGCGCGAAGTACGTCTGCGCATTGGCCTCGATCTGTTCTCGCGTCAGCGGCGGGCGGGTCGCGTTGCGGCCCGACGGGTCGCCGATCATCGAAGTGAAATCGCCGACCAGAAAAATCACCGTGTGGCCCAGATCCTGGAGCTGTCTCATCTTGTTCAACACGACTGTATGGCCGAGGTGCAGATCGGGCGCCGTCGGGTCCAGGCCGAGCTTGATTCTGAGTGGCACGCCGGTTGCTTCTGAACGAGCCAACTTGGCCAGCCAGTCGGCCTGCGGCAGCAGTTCGTCGCAGCCGCGCAGCGAGGTCGCCATCGCCTCCTGGACCCGCTCTGTCACCGTGGCGCCAGGGCTGTTCGGGGCGGTATCGGAATCTTTACTGGCGGGCTGAGACATACGGGGCTTTTGGGGGGATGGGCGCAGGGCCGGGTCGTTATACTTCGCGGCGGTCACGGTGCCTGCTCACCTGCGTTGCAGATGCGCTCCGGATTCTAGTGGAGGCCCTTCGGGGTGATAGGGATAAACACCGAAGTGCGCGGCCACGCTGCCGCCACTCGCACAGAGCCTCAACCGCTCCTGAACCGAATTGAAATCGCTGGACTCTCTTGATCACGCCATCGCCGAGGTGAGCGCGCGCGCCGGCCGATTCGTCGCCGCCAACCCCCGAAAGCTGTCGGCTGTCGTCATGGTCGCGCTTGCCGGTTTCGGCGTGACGGCCTTCGGTATCGCCCCGATGGCGCCCGACGCCGCTGACATCCCGAAACGTCTGGTGACTGAAATCGTCACGCCCGACGGAATTCAGTCGCAGCTCGACGCGCTGGCCGAACACGAGCTGCAGCTCTACCGCACCGACCTCAGCCGATCGAGCGACACCGCCGACAGCTTGCTGAAGCGCCTGAATGTCAGCGATGCCGAGGCAGCGCAGTTCCTGCGCAGCGATGCCACCGCACGCAAGTTGCTCGAGGGCCGTGGCGGAAAAATGGTGCGCGTGCAAGCCGACGCGACCGGCACGCTCACCGAACTGGTCGCCCGCTATGCGCCGGCCAACGCCGAGCAGCTCGGCACCCATTTCACGCGCCTCACCGTCAAACGCATTTCCGGCAAGCTGCTGTCGATGCTCGAGACTGCACCGCTGGCCGCGCAGGTGCGCATGGGCAGCGGCACGATCCGCTCGTCGCTGTTCGCCGCGACCGACGAGGCGCGCATTCCCGATGCGGTCGCAACGCAGATCGCCGAGGTGTTTTCGACCGACCTCGACTTCCACCGCCAACTGCAAAGAGGCGACAACTTCTCGGTCCTGTACGAAGCGCTGACAGCCGACGGCGAACCGATCACCTGGGGTTCCTCGAACGCCGGACGCGTGCTCGCCGCCGACTTCGTCAATGGCGGCAAGACCTACGCCGCCGTCTGGTTCAAGGACGCCAACGGCAAGGGCAGCTACTACGGCTTCGATGGCCAGAGCAAGCGCCGGGCGTTCCTTGCGAGCCCGATGGAATTCTCGCGCGTGACCTCGGGCTTCGCGATGCGCGTGCACCCGATTTCCAACAGCTGGAAGCAGCACAAGGGCGTCGACTACGGCGCGCCGAGCGGCACCGCGATTCGCAGCGTCGGCGACGGCACGGTCGACTTCGCGGGCTGGCAAAACGGCTACGGCAATGTCGTCGAAATCCGCCACAACGCGCAACGCTCGACCCTGTACGCGCACATGAGCCACATCGATGTCAAGCGCGGCGCGCGTGTCGAACAAGGCCAACGCATCGGTGCGGTCGGCTCGACCGGTTGGGCCACGGGGCCGCACCTGCACTTCGAGGTCAAGGTCGGCGGGGTCCAGCAACACCCGATGATCATGGCGAAGGCCTCCGAGTCGGTTCCGCTCGCGCCCGCGCAGATGGCGCAGTTCGCTCAGCTCGCGACCAGCCTGAAAGGCCAGCTCGAGGCTGCCGATTCGGTCGCGCGCGCCGGCACCGACGCAGAGTAGTCGCTCGGCGCACGAGCTTCACAGGCCCGCTGCGGCGGGCCTTCTCGTTGGCGCCGGCACAATCGGCGCATGACTGATTTCTACATTGGGCTGATGTCGGGCACCTCGCTCGACGGCGTCGACGGCGTGCTGGTCGATTTCGACGCTCAACAAGCGAACCTCGTGCGCGCCGCCGCCCACGTGCACCGCCCGTTCGAACCCACGCTCGCGCACGAGTTGCTGGCGCTGAACGCGCCGGGCGAGAGCGAGTTGCACCGCGCTGCGCTGGCGGCGAATTCGCTGGTGCGCGTTTATGCCGACGTCGTCGCGGCGCTTCTGGCCACGAGTGGCACGCCGCGAGAAAGCGTGCGCGCGATCGGCGCACACGGCCAGACCGTGCGACATCGCCCGCGCGAATTCGACGGCATCGGCTACACGGTCCAGCTGAACAACCCTGCGTTGCTGGCCGAGCTGAGCGGCATCGACGTGATTGCCGACCTGCGCAGCCGCGTTGTGGCCGCCGGCGGCCAAGGCGCGCCGCTGGTGCCGGCGTTTCACCGCGCGGTGTTCGGCCGTGCGGGCGAGGCGAGTGCGGTGCTGAACATCGGCGGCATCAGCAACCTGACCGCGCTGCGCGCCGATGGGTCGACGATCGGTTTCGATTGCGGGCCCGGCAACGCGCTGATGGACCACTGGTGCCTGCAGCACACCGGCCAACGCTACGACGACAGCGGCGCATGGGCCGCGTCGGGGCAGGTCATCGATGCGCTGCTGGCCTCGATGCGCGCCGAACCGTATTTCGCGTTGCCGCCGCCGAAGAGCACTGGCCGCGATCTGTTCAACGCACTGTGGCTGCAAGCGCATGTGGCGCGATGCGCGGCTTCGCCGCACGCCGCCGACGTGCAGGCGACGCTGGCCGAGCTCACCGCAGCCGCGTGCGCCGCCGATGTGCTGCGGCATGCCGAAGGCGCACGCGAACTGCTTGTGTGCGGCGGCGGCGCGTTCAACATCCACCTGATGCGGCGCCTCGCGGCGCACCTGCCAGGCGTCGACGTGACGACGACCGGCGCGCGCGGGTTGCCCGCTGATCAGGTCGAGGCTTGCGCGTTCGCGTGGCTGGCACGCGCGTTCATGCGGCGCGAGCCGGCGAACCTGCCGAGCGCGACCGGCGCGGCCGGCCCCCGCGTGCTCGGCGCGTTGTATCCCGCAGGCTGAGGCTCCAGAAACGCAAAAGCCGCCCGAAGGCGGCTTTGTCGATCGAGGCGAAACGCGTCAGGCCGAGAAACTCGAACCGCACCCGCAGGTGGTCGTCGCGTTCGGGTTCTTGATCACGAACTGCGCCCCCTGCAGATCGTCCTTGTAGTCGATCTCGGCGCCCGCCAGGTATTGCAGACTCATCGCGTCGATCAGCAACGTGACACCGTTCTTGCTCATCTGCGTGTCGTCGTCGTTGACGATCTCGTCGAAGGTGAAGCCGTACTGAAAGCCGGAGCAGCCGCCGCCTTGCACGAACACACGCAGCTTCAACTCGGGGTTGCCTTCTTCGTCGACCAGTTCCTTCACCTTGTTGGCGGCGCTGTCGGTGAAGACCAGCGGCACCGGCGGCTCGTCCATCGTGGCGAGCGATTGAATGTTCTCAGCCTGGATTTTTTCAGCGATAGCGTTCATGGTGGAACTCCTGCGGCAAAGTGCCAATGGGGAGATTATCCCGGATTCGATGCGGCGAGTTTGAGACCGGGCTTCTCTGTGGCGCTCATCGGCCGCAGTTCACCCTCTACGGTGGCGCCCTGGTGCATTTCAAGTGCTTCGTAGCGAACCTCGCCGACGATCACCGCCCTGGGTTGCAATTCAAGCAATTCGGTGCAGTGGATGGGCCCGTGGACGGTGCCGTTGACGATCACGTGGCCACCCGAAACCTTGCCGGTCACACGGGCTTTCTCGCTGATCACGAGGATGCTCCTGCCGTCGCCCGTCGCCGTCACGTCACCGAGCACTTCGCCGTCGATGCGCAGCCCTTCGATGAACCGCAACTCGCCGTGAACCACGGTACCTTCACCGACCAACGTGCGGATCGGTGGCTGTTTTTTCTTGCCGAACATGAGGCGTTCTCCAACAACGACTATGGCTTGACGGTCAAGCTGGCTTTCAGCGCGCCGTTCGAGTCCATCACCCTGACGAGAGCAGTTTTTACCACGGCCAGCGCCGGTGGGTCGAGCATTCCCTCGACGCGCAAATATTGCTTGAACTGCAAGGGTTGCGGGCCGCCGGGTGAAGCGAACGTCCACGGTTTGCCATCGAGCGTGCCTGCGAGCGTGATCTCGTAGCGGCCCTTGAACTCGGGCGGCGTCTTGCCGGCCTGCATCACCAGCAATTGAAAGCGAACCTGGCCAGGCGACTGAGGCTCGACCTGCAGCCCGCGGATCACCAGTCCCTCGCTTGCACCGGCCGGCAACAGCCGCTCGAAGAAGCCGAGGTCGCTCTTCATGACCAAGGCGTCAGCCTCAGCGCGCTTGAGCTGCAGGGCGAGCTTGTCCTGCACCGTCTTGCCGGATTTCAGCAGGCTCTCGGCGGTGTTCGCGATCGAGATGGCCTTTTCGCGCTCGCCGCGCAATTGCTCGACCTCGACGCGCAGCTGCTGCAGCTCTTCGGTCGCGTTGCGATCCAGGCCGGCAATGCTCTTGCCGAACTCGAAGGCCCACAGTGCGAGCGCCGCCGAGAAGCCGAACATCAGCGCGACCACCGCCCAGCGCAGCGGCCACGGAAGGTGGCTGCGCACGTTCATGCGCGGCGCACTGATCGACAGGCGGCGGCGCAGCAACTTGAATCGCATCGGCAGGTTGGCTTGGCGTGAAAGAGGCGCGATTGTAGGAGCGGCGCGAGCCGGGCCCAGCAGCACAAAAGCCACCCGAAGGTGGCTTTTGATCGAAGCGGTGGGCCCAGCGCCGGGCCGCTCCCAAGCGGGCCCGCATCCCCGCGGGGGGATCGGCCGACGTACTCGTCGGCCGAGGGGCCGTTGCTTATCGCTTGGAGAACTGCTTGCGGCGACGTGCGCCGTGGAAGCCGACCTTCTTGCGCTCGACTTCACGTGCGTCGCGCGTCACGAAGCCAGCATGCTTCAACGCGGGTTTCAGCGTTTCGTCGTAGTCGATCAGGGCGCGGGTGATGCCGTGGCGCACCGCGCCGGCCTGACCCGACTCGCCACCCCCATGCACATTGACCTTGACGTCGAACGCTGCATCGTTCGTGGTCAGCACCAGTGGCTGACGCACGACCATGATGGAAGTCTGACGGCCGAAATACTCGTCCACGGTCTTACCGTTGACGGTGATCAGGCCGGTGCCCTTCTTGATGAAAACGCGCGCCACCGACGATTTGCGGCGGCCGGTTCCGTAATTCCAAATACCGATCATTGCTGCAGCTCCTTAAATGTCCAGCACTTTGGGCTGCTGAGCGGTATGCGGGTGCGTGGCACCGGCGTAGACCTTCAGCTTCTTCACCATCGCGTAGCCCAGCGGACCCTTCGGAAGCATGCCTTTGACGGCCTTCTCGATGGCGCGGCCGGGGTGTTTGGCCTGCATGTCTTTGAACTTGGTGGCGTGGATGCCGCCCGGGTAGCCCGAATGACGGTAGTACACCTTGTCGTTGGCTTTGTTGCCGGTCACGCCGATCTTTTCGGCGTTGACGATGACGATGAAGTCGCCGGTGTCGACGTGGGGCGTGTAGATGGCCTTGTGTTTGCCGCGCAAGCGGAGGGCGACTTCACTGGCCACCCTTCCGAGAACCTTATCGGTTGCGTCAATCACAAACCACTCATGCACCACTTCGGCCGGTTTGGCGCTGAAGGTTTTCATGTTGAGTCAGTT
>JANMWQ010000270.1:0-3895 GCA_031394085.1 Rhizobacter sp.
AACAACGAGATGGGCTGGGACACCAGCAAGGTCAACGTCAACGGTGGTGCGATCGCGATCGGTCACCCGATCGGTGCGTCCGGCTGCCGCATTCTGGTGACGCTGCTGCACGAAATGCAGCGCCGCGACGCCAAAAAAGGCATCGCCTCGCTGTGCATCGGTGGTGGCATGGGCGTTGCATTGACCGTCGAGCGATAGAACGATTTCATTCGGGGAGCAGCAACGAAGTGGCACAGAAAACTGCGTACGTCACCGGCGGCATGGGCGGCATCGGCACGACCATGTGCCAGCGCTTGCACGAAGACGGCTTCACCGTGATTGCCGGCTGCGGCCCGAGCCGCGACCATGCCAAGTGGTTGGGCGAGCAATCGGCGCTCGGCTACACCTTCCACGCCTCGGTCGGCAACGTGGGCGACTGGGAGTCGACCGTCGCTGCGTTTCAAAAGGTCAAGGCCGAGCATGGGCCGGTCGACGTGCTGGTCAACAACGCCGGCATCACGCGCGACGGCATGTTCCGCAAGATGAGCCGCGCCGACTGGGATGCGGTGATCGAGACCAACCTGACCAGCCTGTTCAACGTGACCAAGCAGGTCATCGACGACATGGTCGATCGCCATTGGGGCCGCGTCATCAACATCAGCTCGGTCAACGGCGAGAAGGGCCAATTCGGCCAAACCAACTACTCCGCTGCCAAGGCCGGCATGCACGGCTTCACGATGGCGCTGGCGCAAGAGGTCGCGAGCAAGGGCGTGACCGTCAACACCGTGAGCCCCGGCTACATCGCGACCGACATGGTCAAGGCGATCCGGCAAGACGTGCTCGACAAGATCATCGCCGGCATCCCGGTCAAGCGGCTCGGCACGCCGGCCGACATCGCCTCGATGGTGTCGTGGGTGGCTTCCGATGAATCGGGTTTTGCGACCGGCGCCGATTTTTCGGTGAACGGCGGGCTGCACATGGGCTGACCTGGCTTCACTCCCTCTCCCGCGTGCGGGAGAAGGGGGCAACAGGTCAGAACAGGTTGCCGACGTTGAACAGCGTCAGCACGCCGAGCAGCGCGAAGATCGCCGCGGCGATGCCGTGAACCAGCTTCATCGGTACCGCGCTTGCGAGCCGGTCGCCGACGAACACCGCCGGCACGTCGGCCAGCATCATGCCGAGCGTGGTGCCGGCCACGACCGCGAACAGGTCTTGGTAGCGCGCCGCGAGCGCCACCGTCGCGATCTGCGTCTTGTCGCCCATCTCGGCCAGAAAGAACGCGATCAGCGTGGTGCCGAACACGCCGAAGCGCTGCGTGGTCGCCTCGTCGTCATCGATTTTGTCGGGGATCAGCATCCACGCGGCCATCGCGATGAACGAGACGCCGATGACCCAGCGCAGCACGTTCGGCCCGAGTGCATTGGCGATCCAGCCACCGACGAGACCGGCGGTCGCGTGGTTCGCCAGCGTGGCGACGAGGATGCCCAGGATGATCGGGACCGGCTTGCGAAACTTGACCGCCAGCAGCATCGCGAGCAGTTGCGTTTTGTCGCCCATTTCACCGAGCGCGACAACGCCGGTCGAGACCAGAAAAGCTTCCAGAAATACTCCGCGGAAATGAATGAATCAGCCGGCGGCGAGCGCGCGTGAGGCGGCGGTGTCGAGCGACGCCGCGCTGCCGTCCCAGGCGAGCTCGCCCAGCAAGGCCGACACGCCGGCGAAGTTGCGCCGCATCGACTGTTCGTAGATCGGGTCGTAGTGCTGTACCAGCAGGTCGCGCACGACCTCGGGCGTGCGGCCGGCGCGGGCGGCCTCTTGCCAGGCATTGACGACCTCGTTGCCGCGGCTCGCGCGCAGCCCATCGAGCCGTTCGCAGAACGCCGCGGTGTCGGTGACGAAGTGGCCGTAGTCTTCAAGCAGCAGCGCGACGCGCGCATCGAGCGATAACTCGAGCCGCAAGCACGGCGAGGCGCGCATGTGCTCGATCAGCAGCAGCGGCACGCGCAGGTCGCCGACCTTCTTGCTCTCGCTCTCGATGTAGACCGGCCTCGACCGATCGAAGCCTTGCAGTGCGTCCCAGACCCGCGAATCGAACTGCTTTTGCCCCGGCTGCGGGCTGCCCGGCACCAGGCCGAGCACCGAGCCGCGGTGGTTCGCGAGCGCTTCCAGGTCGAGCACCTGGGCGCCCTGTGCGCGCAGCACCTGCAACAGCCGGCTCTTGCCCGAGCCGGTGCTGCCGCAGATGACGCGGTATTGAAACCGGGCCGGCAACTCGTAGAGCGCCGCGACCACCGCGCGCCGGTAGGCCTGGTAGCCGCCTTCGAGCCGGTAGACGCGGAACCCGATCTGGTCGAGCACTGTGGCGAGCGATCCGCTGCGGGAGCCACCACGCCAGCAGTAGACGAGCGGGCGCCAGTCTTTGGGCTTGTCGAGCACCTCGCGCTCGATGTGGCCGGCGATGTTGCGCGCGACCAGCGCGGCGCCGCGCTTCTTCGCGGTGAAGGCCGAGACCTGCACGTACTCGGTGCCGATGACGATGCGCTCGGCGTCGGTGAGCGTCGGCCAGTTGACGGCACCGGGCAGCCGGTCGAGTGCGAATTCGCTCTCGGAGCGAGCGACGATCAGCGTGCTGAATTCGGGCAGTTGCGCGAGCGCGTCGGCGGCGTTGATCGTCAGGAGCATCGGCGTGAGTTCGGGGTCGCCATCGGCGTCGTGTTCGGCGTCGACATCATGACGCGAGCGCGTCCAGCAGCTCGGTTTCGATCTGCAGCTGGATGCGGTTTTGCTGCAGCCCCGGCCCGTCGATCAGAAAGGTGTCTTCGACACGCTCGCCGAGCGTCGTGATCTTCGCGAGCTGCAGGTTGATCTGATGCCTTGCCAATACCCTTGCGATCGAGAACAGCAGGCCCGAGCGGTCGCTCGCCGAAACGCCGAGCAGCCAGCGCTGTGCGCGCTCGTCGGGCCGCAAGGTGACGCGCGGCGTGATCGGGAACGACTTGACGCGGCGCGAGATGCGCCCGCGCCCCGGCTCGGGCAGCGGGCCGGTGTCGGCCAGCGCCAGCGCGAGCTGGTTCTCGACGAACAGGATCAGGTCGCGGTAGTGGGTCTCGTAGCTCGAGCTGCTGACTTGAAACGTGTCGAGCGCATAGCCGGTGCGCGTGGTGTGCACCTTGGCGTCGAGGATGTTGAAGCCGGCGGTGTCGAAGTAGCCGCAGATGCGCGCGAACAGGTCTTGCTGATCGCGGGCGTAGACCAGCACCTGCAGCCCTTCGCCGAGCGGTGAGACGCGCGCCTGCACAACCGGCTTGACGGTGTCGACGTGGCCCTGCAGCGCGCGCGTGTGCCAGGCGATGTCGCCAGCGTCGTGGCGCGCGAAGTAGCTCAGGTCGAGCGTGTTCCAGAGCGCGTGCTGCACGCCGGGGCCGAACGAGGCGAGGTTCAGCATCTGGCGCGCTTCGAGCTTGCGCGCCTCGACCTCGGCATCCATGTTCGGCCGTGCGCCGCCGAGCGCGCGCAGCGTGAGCCGGTACAGGTCTTCGAGCAGCTTGCCCTTCCAGGCGTTCCAGACTTTCGGGCTGGTGCCGCGGATGTCGGCCACGGTCAACAGGTACAGCGCGGTGAGCGTGCGTTCGTTCTTGACGAGGTTGACGAAGGCGTCGATCACGTCGGGGTCGGAGAGGTCTTCTTTTTGCGCGATGCGCGACATCGTCAAATGCGCTTCGACCAGGAACTCGATCAGCGCCGCGTCTTCGCCGAGTACGCCGTGGTCTTTGCAGAAGCGCCGCGCCTCGATGCCGCCGAGCTCGGAGTGATCGCCGCCGCGGCCCTTGGCCACGTCGTGGAACAGCGCGGCGATGTACAGCACCCACGGCCGGTCGAAGCTCGACGCGAGCTGCGAGCAAAACGGGTACTCGTG
>JANMWQ010000334.1:0-2512 GCA_031394085.1 Rhizobacter sp.
CGCAGGGCCGCACGCTGATCGAGCCCGGCACCGGCGCGCGCGACGGCGCCGTGCGCCTGAACGGCGCGAAGTGCTGGTGCTCGGGCGCGGCCGGCGCGAGCAATGCGCTGTTGACCGCGTGGCACGCCGACGGCCGCGGCCCGCAGCTCGTCGCCCTGAGCCTGCGCCAGCCCGGCGTGCGGGTCTCGGCAGACGCATGGCAGGCGGTCGGCATGGCCGGCAGCGCGAGCCTCGATGTCGCATTCGACCGGGCCCACGCGCGGCTCGTCGGCGACCCCGGCGCGTACCTGAACCGGCCCGGTTTCTGGCACGGTGGCGCCGGCATTGCCGCGTGCTGGTACGGCGGCGCGCGCGTGATCGCCGAGGCGCTGCGCACGGCCGTGATGCAAGCTGCGCCCGCGGCACGCGGCCCGTTCCGCCTGGCGGCGCTCGGCCGGGTCGATGTGGCGCTGCAGGCGACGGCCGCGCTGCTGCGGCAAAGCGCGGCGTGGATCGACGCCAACCCCGCAGCCGACGCCAGCGCGGTCGCGCTCCGGGTGCGCCTGCACGCCGAAGCCTGCGCGACAGCGGTGCTGTCCGACGCCGGCCGCGCACTCGGCGCGACGCCGTTTTGCCGCGACGCCCGGTTCGCGCGCGCCGCGGCCGACTTGCCAGTGTTCATTCGCCAGAGCCATGCCGAACGCGACCTCGCCGCGCTCGGCGAACGCATGCTCGAAGGGGGCACCTCGCCATGGCGGCTGTAGAGACCAGCCGGCGCATCCGCGGTGAAGGCACGACCACCGAGACCGACTGGCGCGACTGGCTCGTCGCGTTGCAGCCGCCGGCCGTGTCGATCGACCCGTTGCTGGGCGCGACGCAGCGGCTCGTCGTCGTCTCGCCGCACCCCGACGACGAGGTGCTCGCGTGCGGCGGTCTGCTCGCGCTGCACGCGCGGCGCGGCGGCGAGGTCATCGTCGTCGCGGTCACCGATGGCGAAGCGAGTCACCGCGACGATCCGGCGTGGCCTGCCCTCCGGCTCGCCGGCGCGCGGCGCCTCGAACGCCTTCGCGGCCTGGCGCGACTCGGCCTGCGCGCCGATGCGGTGACGCGGCTCGCGCTGCGCGACAGCCGGGTCGCGGAACAACAAGGCGCACTGGCGCTCGGGTTGCGCGGCCTGCTGCGGCCGACCGACTGCGTGGTCGCCACCTGGCGCCTCGACGGTCATCCCGACCACGACGCGACCGGCGCCGTGACGGCGCGCGTCTGCGCCGACATCGGCTGCCGCTTGCTGGAGGTGCCGGTGTGGATGTGGCACTGGGGCGTGCCGGGCGACGCGAGGGTGCCTTGGCATCGCCTGCGTGCGCTGCCGCTGCCGCCCTTCGCGCTGGCGGCGAAGGCCGCGGCATTGGGCGAGCACGCCACGCAGTTGGCCGCACGCGGGCACCAGGCACCGGTGCTCGGGCCGGCGATCCTGGCGCGCGCCACGCGGCTGGCCGAATACTTTTTGGTGTGAGCATGGACCTCGCCACCGACCCACGCGGTCACTTCGACACGCTGTTCGCGGCGAGCGAAGACCCGTGGCACTTCAAGCAGCGCTGGTACGAGCAGCGCAAGCGCGCGATGACCCTCGCTTGCCTGCCGCGTGCGCGCTATGCCAGCGGCTACGAGCCGGGCTGCGCGAACGGCGAACTCTCGGCCGTGCTCGCCGGGCGCTGCGACCGGCTGCTGGTGTCCGACGGCGCGGCCGCGGCCGTCGCGCTCGCGCAGCGGCGCCTTGCCGACATGCCGCAGGTGTCGGTGGTGCAGGCCTGGGTTCCCGACGAGTGGCCCGAGGCGCGCTTCGACCTGATCGTGATCAGCGAGCTGGCCTACTACCTCGACGCCGACGCGCTGGCCAAGCTGGCCGCGAAAGCGCGCCGCTCGTTGGCGCCTGGCGGCGACATCGTCGCCTGCCATTGGCGGCACCCGATCGAGGGCTGCCGGCTCGGCGGCGACGCGGTGCACGAGGCGCTGTCGCAAGCACTCGACCTGCCGCGTGTGTGGTCGTTGGTCGACCCGGACTTTCGGCTCGAGGTCTGGAGCACCGACGAGCGCTCGGTCGGTCGGCGCGACGCCCTGGTTTGAGTGCCGCCCGAGACGGCGAGCCCGCGGGAACGATCGCTGCACGGTGACGCTGCCAGAAAGCGCGGTTTCATTCTTCAGGGGCAACGGCTGGGAAACCAGTGCGTGACGGATCGAGATTGATTTCCGGCGGCCGCGAAAAACCGGGAACGTCGTGTCGAGTCACCTCATCGAATGGGTGAAAGCAGAACATGCAAAACGCAACCCCCTCGGCACGAACCATCGCTTCTGATCGCAGCACCGACGCCGATCTCGCGGCGCGCGCCGCGAACGGCGACGAACACGCCTTCGAGGCCATCATGCGGCGCCACAACCGGCTGCTGTTTCGCACCGCGCGCAGCATTCTGAAGAACGATGCCGAGACCGAGGACGCGCTCCAGGAAGCCTACCTGCGAGCCTGGCGCGCCCTCGC
>JANMWQ010000361.1:0-3516 GCA_031394085.1 Rhizobacter sp.
CCGCCTCCGGCGCAATGCCGCAGACCGCCGCGGCGCGCTCCGGCGGCCAGGCGAGCGCGCGTTCGCGAAGCTGCGGCCAGCCTTCGGTGTGCTGCGCGATGTAGTCGTGATCGAGCCAGTCGTTCGCGATCAGCTCGTGCATGACGCCGAGCGCCAGCGCGCCGTCGGTCCCCGGAAGCAGGGCGATGTGTTCGTGGCATTTCTCGGCCGTCTCGGTGCGGCGCGGATCGATGCAGATCAGCTTGGCGCCAGCGCGTTTGGCGGCTTGCGCAAAGGTCCAGAAGTGCACGTTCGACGCGATCGAGTTGCTGCCCCAGATCAGGATCAGCCGGCTCTCGGCATAGAACTCGAGGTGCATGCCGACCTTGCCGCCATAAGTGGCGGCGAGCGCCTCGCCGCCGGCGCTCGAGCACACCGTTCGGTCGAGCATTGAGGCGCCCAGCTTGTTGAAAAAACGCGCCGCCATGCTCTCGCCCTGCACCAGCCCCATCGTGCCGGCGTAGCTGTACGGCAAGATCGCCTGCGGGTCGCGCGCGGCGATCGCTTTCAATCGCGCCGCGATGTCGTCGAGCGCCTCTTGCCAGCTCACGCGCACGAACTGGCCAACGCCCTTGGGCCCGATGCGCTTCATCGGGTGCAGCACGCGCTCGGCGTGGTACGTGCGCTCCGGGTAGCGCGAAACCTTGGTGCACAGCGCGCCGTGGGTCGGCGGGTGATCGGGGTCGCCCTGCACCTTGACCGCACGGCCGTTTTCGACCGTGACGACCATTGCGCAGGTGTCGGGGCAGTCATGCGGGCACGCGGCACGGAAGGCCCGGACGATGGTCGTGTTCATGGAGGTGAACTATTGCACACAGCCCGCCTTCGCGATCGTCTGGAGCGGGCCACAACTGCCGACTCCGAGCGCCGCAGCCTCTATGCTCGCGCAACCCTGGGACACACCCGACGGGCACATCGCAGCGGTACCGCGAAAGCCCTGAACACCATCGTTGAGGAATCCATGAAACGTCGTGATGCCATCAAGTGGCTCGCGGGTTCGAGCGCCTTGTTGGCGCTGCCCGCACTGGCCCAACCCAACCGCATCGTGCTCGGCCAATCTGCCGCGTTCAGTGGCCCCGCCGCGCAGCTCGGCATCCAGCTGAACATGGGCGCGAAGATCTTCTTCAACGCGCTGAACGCCAGCGGCGGCGTCAACGGCAGCACGGTCGAGCTGCGCACGCTCGACGACGGCTACGAACCCGATCGCTGCAAAGCCAACACCGAGAAGTTCATCAAGGACGACGTGTTCGCGCTTTTCGGCTATGTCGGCACGCCGACCTGCCTGGCGGCGCTGCCGCTGGTGGTCGACTCGAAGATTCCGTTCTTCGGCCCGTTCACCGGCGCCGAGGCACTGCGCGAGCCCTTCCACAAGTCGGTGTTCCATTTGCGCGCTTCGTACTACGACGAGACCGCGCTGATCGTCAAGCAGCTCACCTCGCTCGGCCTCAAGAAGATCGCGGTCTTCTACCAGAACGACGCCTACGGCAAGGCCGGCCTCGAGGGCGTGACCCGCGCGCTGAAGGCGCAAGACCTGGCGCCCGTGGCGCTCGGCACGGTCGAGCGCAACACGGTCAACGTGGCGCAGGCGGTCAAGGACATCGCCGCGAAGATGCCCGATGCGGTGGTGCAGATCGGCGCCTACAGATCGTGCGCAGCGTTCATTCGCGAGGCGCGCAAGGCCGGCTACGGCGGCACCTTCTTCAATGTCTCGTTCGTCGGCACGCAGGCACTCGCCGACGAGCTCGGCAAGGAGGGCCGCGGCATCATGGTCAGCCAGGTGATGCCGTTCCCGTTCTCGACCACGAGCGCGATTTCGCGCGAATACCTCGACGCGGTGCGCAAGTCCGGCGGCGACGCGCAGCCTAACTATTCGAGCATGGAGGGCTACCTCGCCGCGAAGGTGTTCACCGAGGGCCTGAAGCGCGCGGCCCGTGACCCGTCACGCGAGCAGATGATCGCCGCACTGGAGTCGATCCAGAACGCCAACTTCGGCGGCTTCGCGGTCGAGTTCGGCCCCAAGGACCACGTCGCCTCGCGCTTCGTCGACCTCTCGATGCTGACGGAAGACGGCAAGGTCAGGCGCTAGGGCGTCGCTGATCCCGCGCTCCTGCGGCCGCGGCCGCGCGCCGTGTTTCGCTAACATGCGCGCGGCGTCCATGGCAGGCAGGCAGCAGCACGATGAGCAGAAAAACGTCCAACAAGACGATCCTCCAGTCCATCGCGTCGGCCTACGGGGCCGGCCAAAAGACGGTCTCGCAGGCCATCGCCGACGCGCTCGAAGCGTCGATGCAGAGCATCGGCTGCGCCCGCGTCAGCCTGTGGCGCTTCGAGCGGCACGGCGGCTCACGCGGGTTGCGCTGCTTCGTCGCCAAGCTCTCGGGCCAGCCGCCCACCGAAGATTCGACGCTGCTGGCCGAAGACCAGTACCGCTCGTACTACGCCGCGCTGGTGCAACGCTCGGCGTTCGTCTCAGACGACGCGATGCATGACCCGCGGCTGCTGGCGATGCGCGGCGGCTACCTGCAGCAACACGGCATCTCGGCCTTGCTCGACATCCCGGTGACGATCAACGGCCGGGCCTACGGCATCGTCTGCTGCGAACAACTCGACACGCCTTACCGGTGGCTGCCGCAGCAAATTCGCACCGCGCGCGAATCGGTCACGCGGGCCGGCCTGTTGCTGGCGCAGGAGCCGACGATCCGGCTCGACACGCTCGAATCGATGCCGATCGAGCCGTTCTGACGCCCGGGCCGAGGCGGCGCTAAACTGGTTGTTTCCCGGTCCGGCCACCCGATTCCCGAGGGTGCGCGAAGGCACCGGGCAGGTTGCCAGGAGCCCCGAATGCGCATGATCGAATCCATCCTCGCCGACGCGGCGGCCATCGCCGCGGTGCGACGCGACATCCACGCCCACCCGGAGTTGTGTTTCAAAGAGGAACGCACGGCCGACGTGATCGCCAAGCAGCTCACCGACTGGGGCATTCCGATCCACCGTGGCATGGGCACGACCGGCGTGGTCGCGATCCTCAAAAACGGCAACGGCTCCCGCGCCGTCGGCCTGCGCGCCGACATCGACGCGCTGCCGATGACCGAGCACAACACCTTCGCGCACGCCAGCCAGCACCCCGGCAAGATGCACGCCTGCGGCCACGACGGCCACACCGCAATGCTGCTGGCCGCCGCCAAGCACCTGAGCAAACACCGCAACTACGACGGCACCGTCTACCTGATCTTCCAGCCCGCCGAAGAAGGCGGTGGCGGCGCGCGCGAGATGATCAAGGACGGCTTGTTCGAGAAGTTCCCGATGGAGGCCGTGTTCGGCGCGCACAACTGGCCCGGCATGGCGGTCGGCCAGTTCGCGCTGAAGAACGGCCCGGCGTTCGCGAGCAGCAACGAGTTCAGAATAACGATCCACGGCAAAGGCGCGCACGCGGCGATGCCGCACAACGGCGTCGACCCGGTGCCGGTCGCGTGCCAG
>JANMWQ010000369.1:0-2394 GCA_031394085.1 Rhizobacter sp.
CTTTTGCGCCCAGTGCGCCGAGTTTAGGTGAAAGAAAAAAAGCGCGCAAGATCACAAACTTACGCGCTCTTCCTCAAGTCACTACTCGGGACTGGTGAAATGCGGCCAAATGTCAACCCTGGGCCGCGAACAAGATCGTGCTCGGCAAGCTCTCGGGCCGCAACGCGTTCAAGCAGCGGCTCAAAGAGCTCGGCATCGAGATGGCGAGCGAGGCCGAGGTCAACGCCGGCTTCGTGCGCTTCAAGGAGCTCGCAGACCGCAAGAGCGACATCTTCGACGAAGACATCATCGCGCTGGTGATGGACGAATCGGTCACCGCCGAGCACGAGCACTACCGGCTGCTGGCTTTGTCGCAGCACTCCGAAATGGGCGAGAGGCCGCATGCCACCGTCGCGTTCGCGGCGGGCGAGGTCGAGCACCACGCCGAGAGCGACGGCAACGGCCCGGTCGACGCGAGCCTGAAGGCGATCGAATCGAAGCTCCAATCTGGCGCCGAAATGCTGCTCTATTCCGTCAATGCCATCACGTCGGGCAGCACAGAATCCCAGGGCGAAGTGACGGTTCGGCTGCAGCACGGCGGTCGGGTCGTCAACGGCGTCGGAGCAGATCCGGACATCGTCGTGGCGTCGGCGAAAGCCTACCTCTCGGCGCTGAACAAACTGCACAGCAAGATCGAGCGCGTCGCGGCGCAAGGTTGACATTTGGTCGCGTTTCACCAGTCCCGAGTGTTGACTTGAGGAAAAGCGCGTAAGTTTTTGATCTTGCGCGCTTTTTTTCTTTCCCATAAACTCGCGCCACTGGGCGCAAAGGACTGCTGTGGCAACGATCAACAAATTTGTGACAACCGCGCTCCTGGCCCTGGTTGCTTCCGCGGCGCTCGTTCTACCGTCCCCTGTCGATGCTGCCCAGCGTGCCTCGGCAAAGAAGAAGGTGCATGCCGTTGCGCCAATCAAGTCGAAGGCAACGCCCGCGAAACTCTCGAGGTCCGCAAAGGGCTCGCGACAGGTCGTCGTGCTGCGCAACACCGGCCGCATCGCTGGCATCAAGCGCGTCTCCGCGGTGATGCGAGTCGAGCCGGCCCGCCCATCGTTCGGCCAACTCTACGGCCTGCACAACACCGCTGATTCGCTCGACCTGAAGTCGAGCGTGGCCCTGGTGGTCGACTCCGACACCAACGAAGTGCTGTACAGCAAGAACCCGCAAGCCGTGCTGCCGATCGCTTCGCTCACCAAGTTGATGACCGCCGTGGTCGTGGCTGAAGCGAAGCTGCCGCTGAACGAAGCATTGACCATCACCGACGACGACATCGACACCGAGAAGAACAGCCGCTCGCGCCTGAGGGTCGGCACGACGCTCAGCCGCGAAGAGATGCTGCACCTCGCGCTGATGTCGTCCGAGAACCGCGCCGCGAACGCACTGGGTCGCAACTACCCGGGTGGTCTCGCGGCTTTTGTGCTGGCGATGAACGCCAAAGCGCGCGCGCTCGGCATGAACGACACGCACTACGTTGAACCCACCGGCCTGTCGAGCCGCAACCAGTCGAGCGCACGCGACCTCGCCACGCTGGTCGGTGCGGCCCAGGAGCATGCGATCATCCGTGAGTTCTCGACCTCGCAAGAACTCGAAGTCGACGTGCTCAATCGCCCGACGCAGTTCCGCACGACCGACGCGCTGGTGCGCAGCCCGTCTTGGGACATCTTGCTGCAGAAGACCGGCTACATCACCGAAGCCGGCCGTTGCCTCGTGATGCAGGCGCGCATGGCCGGCCGCAAGCTGATCATGGTGTTCCTCGACTCCTCCGGCAGGCACTCGCACATGGGCGACGCCGAGCGCGTGCGCCGCTGGGTCAACGAAATGCCAGCCCGCTCGGTGACTCCGATACCGGCGATCCCCGCGATCCCGGCCACGCTGGTCGCGGCTCCGAAGATCGCCGCTTCCTGATCGGTTGAGCCGGCGGCCTAACCGCCGCGGTGACCGAGCGCCGCCGAGATCTGCGCGGCGGTTTCTTTCAGGCGTTCCAGCCAGCTTTCTTCGAGCCGATCGGCCGGCGCCGAGATCGACAGCCCCGCAATCAACTTGCCCTGGTCGTCGAGGATGCTCGCGGCCATGCAGCGCACGCCCAACTCCAGCTCCTCGTCGTCGCGCGCCGTGCCGTACTGGTTGACGCGCGCCAGTTCGCGCTCGAGTTGCGCCAGTTCGGTGATGCTGTTCTTGGTGTGGCCGGCGAGACCGGTGCGCGTTGCGTAGGCGCGTACACGGGGCGCGTCGTCGTGCGCGAGAAACAGCTTGCCGACCGACGTGAGGTGCAACGGCGCGCGGCCACCGATTGCGCGCACCACCTGCATGCCCGAGCGTTCGCTGTAGGTGCGCTCGATGTAGACGATCTCGTCGCCC
>JANMWQ010000378.1:0-1645 GCA_031394085.1 Rhizobacter sp.
GCCACGCGCGACCAACTGCGCCTGACCAGCGCCTCGTAGCGGTGCGGGCCCAGGCGCCAGAAACACCAGCTGCGGTCGTTGGTATAGGCCGAACGCGACTCGAGCACCATCACCCGCCGACAGCGGCCGGGTTGTTCGGCCAGTCGCAACGCCAGACTCAGCCCGGCGCAGCCACCGCCCAGCACGACGAGGTCGAGGTCAGTCTGCAACGCCGGTCTCCGTGGAACATGCGGAAGCAGTGTGGCGTGGCAGAACGCCTCGCGCCAGCGGCAACGGCAACGGCAACGGCAATCGCGCTTCGTCGCTCGGCTGCGCCGCCGCCGTGGCGACATTCGCGGCCAGTGCACGGAGCGTGATCGCGACTTTGCCCGCGGTGCTGACGGTCGCCCGTGACGACCAACAGTCGAACCCCCGTTCGCGCAACACGGTGCCGATGCCACGGTAGGCCCGCGCGGCGACCAGGATGCCGGTGCTGGCAGCGGCCGGCAGGTAGCGCAAGCCCCGCTCGCCGCTGGCGTAGTGGCGGTCGGCCGCATCGAGCAGCAACTGCAGTGCGTGGGTGACTGTGGCCCTGACGGAAGCCGTCGGATCGACGAGCGCCATGGGTTCGAGCGGCCCCACCAACGTGGCGGGCAGGTAGCGCCGGCCGAGCACGGCGTCTTCGCGCACGTCACGGCAGATGTTCGTCAACTGCATCGCGATGCCGAGGTCGATCGCGTGTGGCAGCGCTTCGGGTGCGGTCACGTCGAGCGCCGCCGTCATCATCAGGCCCACCGTGCCGGCGACCCGATAGCAATAGCGCAGCAGCTCTTCCATGTCGGCGACGCGCACTTCGCCCAGATCGCCTTCGACGCCGCGCAGCAATTCGAGAGGGACGGCCGGGTCGATGCTGCAGGTGCGCATCAGCTGCAGCATGTCGGCTGTCTCGGCGTCGGCGCGTGCGCCGGTCTGCAGGGCCCGGCGAATGTCGGCCAGTGCGGCATGTGCCGCCGCCGCGTCGGTCGCTTCGTCGGCCAGGTCGTCGATGCGGCGGCAAAAGCCGTACAGGCGGGTTGCGCGCTCTGCATGCCGGGCGCTGAGCAGCCTGCGCGCCCAGTGGAAGCTGTGGCCGCGCTGCGCCAGCAGCCCGTCGGCGGCAGCGTAGACCGCGCCCGACGACCCGGTGGTTTCGGTCGCGGTCATGCGATGCGGGGCTCTTGCCGCACGACCATCTCGGCCACGGGGACCATCGAATCGACCACCTTCGCCGAGCACAGCACGCCCGGCAACCCCGCCCCGGGATGGGTGCCTGCGCCTACCAGATAAAGGTTGCGGATGCCCTCCGCCCGGTTGTGAAAGCGGAACCACGCCGACTGCCTGAACAGCGGCGCCACCGAAAAGCCGGCACCGTTGACGCTGAGGTAGTCGTGCTCGAAGTCGCGCGGCGTCATGCTGAACTCGGCGGTGATGGTCTCGGTCAGCCCCGGCAAAATCGTGCGGTCGAGCGCAGCCACGATGCGGTCGCGCAGCCGCGGCCCTTCCACGGCCCAGTCGATGTCGGCCTGCAGGTTGGGCACCGGGCACAGCACATAGAAGCTTTCGCAACCGGCCGGCGCAAAGCTGGGATCGGTGGCGGTCGGCCGGTGCAAGTAGAGCGAGAAGTCTT
>JANMWQ010000535.1:0-6089 GCA_031394085.1 Rhizobacter sp.
TTGACGTGACCGAAGGTCGCCCAACCGTCGGGCGTGGAGCTAGACGCGGTCCGCAGGTAAACGTCAAAACCGTGCGAACCCGAAGGCCCCATGTCTTGCCACCAGTCGAGGTAGTTCGGCAGCCAGCCTTCGAGCGCGCGCTGCAGCGTGCGGTCTTCCTGCAGGTTGACGTTGTTCGGGATCTTGGTGCTGTAGTCGATGCTGCTCATGGGGTACTTCCTTTGTTCTTGCGATCAGACGCGGTTGCGGTCGAACTGCGGCTTCGTGCCGGTGCCGTAGACCTTCAAGGCGCCGCCTTCGCCCACCGCGTTCGGCCGGGTGAAGATCCAGTTCTGCCACGCGGTGAGGCGGCCGAAGATGCGTGTTTCCATCGTCTCCTTGCCGGCGAAGCGCAGGTTGGCTTCCATGCCGGTGAGGGCGTCGGGCGACATGCTGGCGCGTTCTTCGAGCGCGATGCGCACTTCATCGGGCCAGTCGATGTCGTCGGGCGCGGAGGTGACGAGGCCGAGCGCGAAGGCCGAGTCGGCATCGAGCGTTTGGCCGACCGTCGCCTGCACCGCGCCGATCTCGTCGACATTGCCGTAGAAGCGGCGCTGCAGGCGCGTCTCGTGGCTGACCATCGGGAAGCTGCCGAAGTTCATGGTCGACAACGCGATCTTCAGGGCCGTGGCGGGCTCATCGGGCAGCGCGAGCATGTAGCTGCGGTCGGCGGCGAGCGCGATCTCGAGCAGCGTGCCGGCGAAGCAGGAGTCGCGCTCGATCAACGCGAACAGCGAACGCGAACTCACATCGAGGCGCGCGAGCGTGCGGCGCAGCAGGCCGATGGTCTCGTTGACGAACCAGTGGGTCTTGTGCGCCTCCAAGGTCGCGTCCATCGCGAGCACATCGGCGATCCGGCCTTGCGTCTTCAACACCCAGGTGCCGATGTCGAGTTCGTTCGTGCGCAGGTGCAGGATCGTGTCTTCGAGCTCGCGCGCCATCTGCAGCGGGTACCAGTCGGAGCCCGCCGCTTCGATGCCGGCCACGTCGGTGGGCTGCGCGCCGCTCGGCGCCTTCACGGTCAGCGTCGCGGTGCGGCCGGCGCGGTCGATGGCGATCGAGACATGGCCCTAGGTGATCGCATCGGCCGCGACCGTCTTGTTCAACGGCGTCAACGCCACGCCCCTCGCATCGGCCGGCCGCGTGCTCAGCGCCGCCAGCTCGCGCGCCCGCTCCTGCACGCGCTGCGCGAAGCCCTGCGTCTTCACGACCTCGTCGACGAGCCGCCAGTCTTTCGCTCGTCTGCCGCGGATGCCTTCACTGGTGGTGCAGAAAATGTCGGCGTGGTCGTGGCGCACCTTGCGCTTGTCGGTCAGGCGCGTCAGGCCACCGGTGCCGGGCAGCACGCCGAGCAGCGGCACTTCCGGCAGGCTCACCGATGACGAGCGATCGTCGACCAGAATGATCTCGTCGCAGGCCGCCGCGAGTTCATACCCGCCGCCGGCGCAGGCACCGTTCACGGCCGCGAGAAACTTCAGCCCCGAATGTCGGCTGGAGTCTTCGAGCCCGTTGCGCGTTTCGTTCGTGAACTTGCAGAAGTTCACCTTCCACGGGTGGCTGCTCTTGCCGAGCATGAAGATGTTGGCGCCGGAGCAGAACACGCGGTCGAGGCCACTGGTGACGATCACGGTGCGCACCTCGGGGTGCTCGAAGCGGATGCGCTGCACCGCGTCGTTGAGCTCGATGTCGACGCCGAGGTCGTAGCTGTTGAGCTTCAACTTGTAGCCCTCGCGCAGGCCGCTGTCCTCGTCGATCGCCATCACCAGCGTCGCGACCGGGCCTTCGAACTGCAGGCGCCAGTGCTTGTATTGGTCCGGCCGCGTCTGGTAGTCGACCGGGATGTTCGCTGGGCTCATCGTGGGCTCCTGTGGCAGCAAATCTGCAGCATCTTGCCGCACCTCCGCGCCAGTCGATGCAATATACTGCAGTGAAGGCGGTTCGGCAAGCGCGTCGCCCGAGAAGCGTCAGTTCGACGGCGCGATCACGTCTCGCAATTGCTCGCGCAGCGCCGCCAATGCGGCCTCGGCCGCCATCTCGCTGGTGTCGAACACCGCATCGGCCTTCGAGTAGAAGGCAGCGCGGCTCTCGAGAATGCGGCGCAGATCGTTCATCGCCTCGGCATTGCCGGAATGGCCGGCCATCGGGCGTGTGTCGCCCTGCGCGAGCACGCGGCCCATGTGCTCTTCGGGCGTCGCGCGCACCCACACGGTGTAGCAATGGGCGAGCAACAGATTGAAGGTGGCCGGGTCGGACACGATGCCGCCGGGCGTCGCGATCACGGCACGCGGAAAGCGCTGGATCGTCTCTTCCATCGCGCGCTTCTCGTAGCGTCGGTAGGCGGCCGGGCCGTAGAGTGAATGGATCTCCGAGAGCGTGCAGCCGGCGAGCGCCTCGATGGTGCGGTTCAGCTCGACGAACGGCACGCGCCAGCCCTCGGCCAGCGCCCGCCCCAGCGTGCTCTTGCCCGCACCGCGCAAGCCGATCAGCGCGATGCGCTGGCGCCGCGCCGCGAGGCTAGCCGATGCACCGAACAGCGCCGCCAGCGCGCCGCGCGCCTGCACCAGTTCGGCGTCGCTGCGGCCGCGCAGCAGCTCGCGGATCATCAGCCACTCGGGCGAGCTGGCGGTTTCGTCGCCGACCAGTTCGGCCAGCGAACAATTGAGCGCCTGCGCGAGTTGCCGCAGGAACTGCACCGAGGCATTGCCCACGCCCATCTCGATGTTCGCCAAGTGCCGCTCCGACACCTCGGCTGCCTTCGCCAGGCCTTTGCGCGTGAGCCCGCGCCGGGCACGCAAACCGCGCGTGCGCTCGCCGAGCGCGGCGAGGAACGGGTCTCTCGCATCGGTATCGACGGGTTCATTGGCAGACAGATCCACGTGCGGAGCCTTCGGGTTTGCGTGAGGAGTACGCGGAAAACGCGGCGCTATAGTGCAGCGTAAATGCAACATATTACATTCAATGTCGCAGGCACTGCACACGCAGGTTAACCCGCCGCCCGAGCGTTTCAATGCCGCCGCGCACCTGCTCAGGTTGAATGCCGGCCGCGCCGACAAGCTCGCCTACATCGACGATCTGCAGCCCCTGAGCTATGGCGCGCTGGACGATCGCGTGCGCCGCTGCGCAGCCGGTCTGCGTGCACTCGGCCTGAAGCGCGACGAGCGCGTGTTGATGGCGATGCACGACAGTGTCGACTTCCCCGTGGCCTTTCTCGGCGCGCTCTACGCCGGCATCGTGCCGGTGCCGGTCAACACGCTGCTGACGACCGACGACTACGCCTTCATGCTCGAGGACTGCGGTGCGCAGGCGCTGCTCGTGTCGCGCGCGCTGTGGCCGACGCTCTTGCCCGTTATTCAGAGCGCGGTCGCCGAATCGGGCATCCCGGTGATCGTTTCGGGCGAAGGCGATGCGCCAGCCGGCACGCGCAGTTTCGCCAGCCTGCGCGACGCGCCACCGCTGGCCGCGCCGGCCGACACGCGCGCCGACGACATCGGCTTCTGGCTCTATTCATCCGGCTCGACCGGTCGGCCCAAAGGCACGCTCCACACCCACGAAAACCTGTACTGGACGGCGGCGCTCTACGGCACATCGGTGCTCGGCCTGCGCGAATCCGACATCGGCTTTTCGGCCGCGAAACTCTTCTTCGCCTACGGCCTCGGCAACGCGCTGACCTTCCCGATGAGCGTCGGCGCGACCACCGTGCTGATGGCCGAGCGGCCGACGCCCACCGCGGTGTTCAAGCGCTGGGTCGGCCACGGCGTCACGGTGTTCTTCGGCGCACCGACCGGCTACGCGGGCATGCTGGCCTCGCCGGAGCTGCCGGCGAAGTCGCAAGTGAAGCTGCGGCTGTGCTCATCGGCCGGCGAGGCGCTGCCGCGCGAGATCGGCGAACGCTTCACGGCGCACTTCGGCTGCGAGGTCATCGATGGCCTGGGCTCGACCGAGATGCTGCACATCTTCTTGTCGAACCGCCCCGGCGACGTGCACTACGGCAGCACCGGCCACGCAGTGCCGGGCTACCGGCTCAAGCTGGTCGACGAGGATGGCGCCGAATCCAAACCCGGTGAGATCGGCGACCTGTTCGTCGCCGGCCCGAGTGCGGCGCTGATGTACTGGGGCCAGCGCGACAAGTCGCGCGCCACGTTCCAGGGCGAGTGGACCCAAACCGGCGACAAATACTCGATCGACGAGCGCGGCTGCTACGTGTATGCGGGCCGCAGCGACGACATGCTCAAGGTCAGCGGCGTGTACGTTTCGCCGTTCGAGGTCGAGGCCACGTTGATGCAGCACCCGGCGGTGCTCGAATGCGCGGTGATCGGCATCCTCGATGCCGACGGCCTGACCAAGACCAAGGCCTGCGTCGTGCGCAAGCCCGGCGCGGCAGTCGACGAGGCCGAGCTGAAGGCCTTCGTGAAGGAGCGGCTCGCGGCGTACAAGTACCCGCGCGTGATCGAGTTCATCGCCGAGTTGCCGAAGACGGCCACCGGCAAGATTCAGCGGTTTCGGCTGCGGGAATGGGCTAACGCGTCGGCAAAGGCGTTGGCAACCGCGTCGCCCAACGCGTCAGCCGACTCACCGACACGCGGCGCGTCGTGAGCGCCGAGGACATCCGCTTCGCGCAGCTCGAATGGCGCGGCCGGCCGCTGCGGCTCGAATACCAGTGGGTCGGCGATGCGGCATCGAAGATCGCGCCGGTCGTCTTCCTGCACGAAGGCCTCGGCTCGGTCGCGATGTGGAAAGACTTTCCCGAACGCTTCTGCACCGAACACGGCCTGCGCGGGCTCGTGTTTTCGCGCTACGGCTACGGGCAATCGACGCCCAAGCCGGCCGACGAACGCTGGACGCCTGCGTTCATGCATGCACAAGCACACGAGGTCTTGCCGCGGCTGTTCGATGCGCTGCAGATCGAACGCCCCTGGCTTTTCGGCCACAGCGACGGCGGCTCGATCGCGCTGCTGCACGCGGCGAAGTTCAAGGTCGCCGGCATCGTCGTCGTCGCGCCGCACATCCTCGTCGAAGACGTGTCGCTCGCGAGCATCAGACAAGCGCGCGAGGCCTATGACACCACCGACTTGCGCGCGCGCCTCGCCCGCTACCACGCCGACCCCGACTCGGCATTCCGCGGCTGGAACGACATCTGGCTCGAGCCCGCGTTCCGGGCATGGAACATCGAGGCCGAACTCGACGACATCACCTGCCCGGTGCTCGCGGTGCAAGGTGCCGACGATGAGTACGGCACCCTCGCTCAGATCGGGGGAATTCACGCCCGACTGCCGGAAACCCGCTTGCTCGTGATGCCGAAATGCGGACACTCCCCGCACCGGGATCAGCCTGCGCTGCTGAGTGCGGCTGCCGGCCGATTCATCCTCGAACATCCAACACCATCCTGAGCCGGAGTCCTTCATGCGATTCGCCTTCCAGACCACCGCCCTCGCCGCCTTTGCACTGTGTGCGTTCGGCGCGCACGCGCAAGCGACGTCGGCCGCGACCGGCCCGATCAAGGTCGGCTTCATGCTGCCCTACACCGGCACCTACGCGAGCCTCGGCAACATGATCGAGAGTGGCTTCAAGCTCTACGTGCAGGAGCAGGGCGGCAAGCTCGGCGGGCGCGAGATCCAGTACTTCAAGGTCGACGACGAATCCGAGCCGTCCAAAGGCACCGACAACGTCAACAAGCTGATCAAGCGGGACGCCGTCGACGTGCTGGTCGGCACCGTGCACTCCGGCGTCGCGCTCGCGATGGCGAAGGCCGCGAAAGACAACAACACGCTGCTGATCATCCCGAACGCCGGCGCCGATGCGATCACCGGGCCCCTCTGCGCTGCGAACATCGTGCGCAGCTCGTTCTCGAACTGGCAGCCAGCGTACGCGATGGGCAAGGTCGCCGCTGAAGGGTTTGGCAAAGAGAAGGGCGCGAAGCGCGCGATGACCATCACCTGGAACTACGCGGCCGGCAACGAGTCGGTGAAGGGCTTCACCGAGGCGTTCGAGAAGGGCGGCGGCAAGGTCGTCAAGGAGCTGAACCTGCCGTTCCCCGGCGTCGAGTTCCAGGC
>JANMWQ010000545.1:0-4096 GCA_031394085.1 Rhizobacter sp.
GTCGAGCCAGACCGACAGCAGGCTCAGGCCCTCGCGCCGGCGCGACTGCACCGCGAGCCGCACGTTCTCGAGCACGCTCAGGTTCGGGAACAGCTGCGTCAGCTGGAACGCGCGGCCGAGGCCGCGGTGCGTGCGCTGCGAGACCGGCTCGGTGGTGATGTCGCTGCCGTTCAGCCAGACCGAGCCCGCGCTCGCGCGCAGCTGGCCCGAGATCAGGGTGAAGTAGGTCGTCTTGCCAGCGCCGTTCGGCCCGACGATCGCGGTCAGCGTGCCGGGCTGAAAAGCGCACGACACGTGGTCGACGGCCACGGGGCCGCCGCAGCGAATGGTGAGGTCGCGGGTTTCGAGCATGGCGATGGCCGTGCGCGCGTCGTCGATCAACGCTTGTTTTTGATCGGGACGTTCATTTCGTCCGGCTTGATTTCGCGCACCAGCTCCGGCACGCCCCAAGCCAACGCCGGGTCGTTCTTGATGCGGGTGTGAAACATCGACTGCATCGCCTGGTGGTCTTCCTTGCGGAAGGTCATCTTGCCATTCGGCGACTCGAAGCTCATGCCTTCCATCGTCTTGATCAACTTCTCGGTGTTGGTGTCGCCCGCGGTCTTCTTCAACGCCTCGACGATCGCGATCCCCGCGCTCATGCCGCCTGCGGTGAAAAAATCAGGCGGCGTCTTGTAGCGCTTGTAGTGGTTCGCGACCAGCCACTCGTTGACCGGGTTCTTCGGCAGGCCGAAGTAGTAGTAGGTCGCGCCTTCCATGCCGGCATAAGGCTTGTAGGCGACCATCGCCGGCAGAATGTTGCCGCCCGCGGCGATCTCGATGTTGTAGCGCTTGAGGTCCATGTCGGCGATCTTCAGCGGGTTGCCGGCGCCGGCCCAGTAGAAGTAGATGATCTTGCGGCCGGGCTTGTCTTTGAGCGCATCGATCACGCGCTGGCCGCCGGCCGTGAAGTCGCTGGTGTTCTGCGGCAGGTACTCCTCGTGAACGACCTTGGCCTTCTTGAGCGCCTCTTTGAAGGCCTTGATGCCGTCGCGACCGAACGCGTAGTCTTGCGCGATCGTCGCGATCGAAACGCTGTCTTTGTCGAGCGCGACTGCGTTGCCAATCGCATCTTGCGAGCTGTTGCGGCCGGTGCGAAAGATGTACCGGTTCCACTTGTCGCCGGTGATCGAATCGGCCAC
Organism: Rhizobacter sp.; assembly: GCA_031394085.1. GTDB lineage: Bacteria > Pseudomonadota > Gammaproteobacteria > Burkholderiales > Burkholderiaceae_C > LMDS01. The sequence goes on from JANMWQ010000545.1 coordinate 1,182, forward strand.
CGCGGGCTCGACCAGCAGGATCTTCTTGTACTCCTCGGCCACCGGCAGCAGCGCCAGCGCCACGCCCGATGAGCTGGGCCCGATCGCGACATCGGCCTTGTCGTCACCATAGGCGGTGGCGAGCAGGCTCTTGCCCACATCGGGCTTGCCCTGGTCGTCTTTTTCGATCACGACGATCTTCTTGCCGCCGACCACCATCGTGCCGCCGGTCGCGTAGTCGAGGCCCATCATCAGGCCGGTCTGCGTTTGCTTGCCGTAAGCCTCGAGCGGGCCCGACTTGCTGTAGACGTGGGCGATGCGGATCTCTTTCGGTTGCGCGAAAGCGGGCGGCGATACCAGCGCTGCGCCGGCCATCAAGAGGGCAGCGAGCGAGGTGCGGCGGCGTGTCGAGGGGAACGGCATGACTGGTCTCCTGTGCGGGTCGTGGCACAAGCAAGGCAATGACTGTGCCAACGCGCACTGAATCAGTGCAAACCCTCGACGGTGAGGGTTGCAGCCCGGCGCGCCGTGCTTTCGATCCACATGGGCAGGCGCCAACCGTCTGACATTCAGTCGATCTCGAACAGAGGTGCCTGATAAACAGCCACCGCCCGAAAATCGGACTCAGCGCTTGGTCGCACCCCGCACACAGGGGGGCGAATCGCGCGATTCGTGATGTCGGTCACACCTGGCGCAGCCGTTCGGCGCCGCGGATCGCACGCGCCCCCGCAGCCGCGGGATGCACGTTCGAGCACGGCTCCGTAACGTCGAGCCCTCGATGGAATCAGTTCCTTCGGACCGAAGACCACAACACCCAAGGAGTCGTTCATGTCCCGTTCCCTCATCGCGCCGATCGCGCTTGCCTGCACGCTCTTGTGCGCCATGCACGCCCGTGCCGACAGCGTCTCGTTCGCCGGCTTTGCCAACGGCTCGAAGACCGTCAACATCCAGCTCAGCAACCCCAACGTGGCGAAGAGCCTCTCGACCACCGCCGGCGGCTTTTCGACGTCGCTGAACGGCGGCCCGTCGTTCGTCAGCTACTGCATCGACCTGTACGAGTACATCTCCTTCGGCCCCACGTACACCGATTACGCGCTCGTGTCGGGTGCAGCGCATTCGTTCAAGAATGCCGACGCCGCATCCGACATCGGCAAGCTCTACGCCGAGAACAACCTGCTGGACAGCGCGACGAAGCAGGCCGCATTCCAGATCGCGATCTGGGAGATCGCCTACGAAACCGCCAGCGCGTACAGCCTGGGCAGCGGCTCGGCGATGTTCTCCGGCGGCACGGCGGCCACCTCGGGCGCGCTGGGACTCGCAACCACGTGGCTCAACGCCCTCTCGACCACGACCAATTCCACGTTCAAGGTCTCAGCGCTCGACAGCATCGGCAACCCGGGTCACCAGGACCAGGTGTTCGCGACGCCGGTGCCCGAGCCCACGACCTACGCGTTGATGGCCGCCGGACTGTTGTGCATCGGCGCCTTCGCGCGCCGCCGTGCGGTGCGCCAGGACTGATGCAGAGGCTTCGGCTTCGGCTTCGGCCCGAAGCGAAAAGGGGCGGCGCAAGCCGCTCTTTTTTGTTCCGCGGCCCACCCTCAGCCGGCCGCGCCGCGCTGCGCCGCGGCGAGTTTCTCGTACAGCGTCGCGCGTGAGATGCCGAGCAGGCGGGAGGCGGCGAGCTTGTTGCCGCCGGTCGCCGTCATCGCCTCGCGAATCGCACGCCCTTCGAGTTCGGCCACCGCTTGCGCGAGCGGCTTGACGGCGCCGCCCGTGCTCGTCGCCTCGTCCGCAGGTGCCGCAAGCAAAGGCGCCACGCGAAGCGGCACTGAAGCCTGCGGCGAAGTCAGCCGCGGCGCCTGCGGATCGGCCGCGAGCGAGGGGAAGTGCGCGGCCGTGAGCAGCAGGTCATCGGTCATCAGACTGGCCTGCTCGAGCGCGTTGCGCAGCTCGCGGATGTTGCCGGGCCAGTGGTGGCGTGCGAGCTGCTCGAGCGCATCGGCCGACAGCGTCTTGTGCGCAAGGCCGCTGCGCCGCGCGATGTCTTCCGAGAGTGTGTCGACCAGCGCCTCCAGATCGACGAGCCGCTCGCGCAACGCGGGCAGGCGGATCGGCAACACGTTGAGGCGGTAGAACAGGTCGGCGCGGAAACTGCCGGCGGCCACCATCGCCGGCAGGTCGCGGCTCGTCGCCGCGATGATGCGCACGTCGATGCGCTGCACCGTGTTGCTGCCGAGCGGCTCGACCTCCTGCTCCTGCAGCACGCGCAACAGCTTGCTCTGCAATGCGAGCGGCATGTCGCCGATCTCGTCGAGCAGCAAGGTGCCGCCGTCGGCCAACTTGAATTTGCCGTCTCGGCCCTTGCGCTCGGCACCGGTGTAGGCGCCGGGCGCGACGCCGAAGAACTCGGCTTCGAGCAACGTCTCGGGCACGGCCGCGATGTTGACCGCGATGAACGGCTTGGCGGCGCGCCGGCTCGCCGCGTGGATGCCGTGCGCGAGCAGCTCCTTGCCGGTGCCGGTCTCGCCGAGCAGCAGCACCGTGCTGTCGGTCTGCGCCACACGCCGCGCCTGGCGCTTGACCTCGACAGCCGCCGGGCTCGCGCCGATGAAGCTCGCGATCGTGTGCTTGGGCCGGCGCTGCTGCGTGAGGTGGGCGGCGAGCGCCTGGCGCGCCGACGCGAGCTCGCGTTCGAGCTGCGCGAACTTGGCGGTGAGCGGCCGCATCGTCGTCTCGGGGTGGTCGAGCAGCACGATGCCGACGGCGCCGATGACGCTGCCGTCGGCATCGCGCAGCGGCAGCCGGCTGACGAGGAACGTGCCCGCCTTGTTGGTCAGCAGGTCGACCAGGATCGCCTGGCCGGTGTCGACCACTTGCGCCATCAGCGTGTTCGGCACGACCTCTTCGACGCGCCGGCCGACGAAGTCGGACTCCTC
>JANMWQ010000591.1:0-2853 GCA_031394085.1 Rhizobacter sp.
GCTGGTCACCGCGCTCGGCGTCGATGTCGACGTGATCGTCGGCCACTCGGCCGGTGCCGCGATCGGCGCGCGCGCGGTGCTCGACGGCGCACTCGCGCCGAAGGCGTTCGTCGCGATCAACGGCGCCTTCTTGCCGCTCGCGGGGTTGCCGGGCCTGTTGTTTCCGCCGGTCGCGCGGCTGATGGCGGCCACGCCGCTCGCATCGCAATTGTTCGCGCGCCGCGCCTGGGACCGGGCGGCGGTCGAGAAGCTGATCGGCGGCACCGGCTCGACGCTCGACGCGCCGGGCCTCGCGCTCTACGGCACGCTCGTGCGCGACGCGCGCCACGCCGCCGGCGCGCTCGGCATGATGGCGCGCTGGGATCTGCAGCCGCTTGCGCGCGACCTGGCGCGCCTGCGCACGCCGCTCACGCTGATCGTCGGCGCCAACGACCGCGCCGTGCCGCCGCGCGATGCGCAGCGTGTGCGCGCGATCGTCTCCGCATCGACGCTGTGCTGCATCGAAACGGTCCGCGGCGCGGGCCACCTGGTCCACGAGGAACGGCCCGCTGAGGTGTCGGCGTTGCTGCTCGCTGCCATACAACGCGCGGCTCGGTCCGTCGCTGTGCCCGAGCCCGGGTCAAAGGAAATCGGCGCAGGCTAAAGAAGGCCCGCCCGGCGCCGATATCGATGCATGAAATTGAGGCTGCCAAGCGCGAACACGTTGATGTCGGCTCTGCGCGCCAAGCTGCGGATTCCCGGGCGGCGCATCGAGACCGAACCTCCGCGGGCCGATCCGCGGGCGCTGGTCGGTGCCAACGACCTTCTGACCGGCCTGCCGGGCTTGACCGCGTTCGAGGGCTTGCTGGCGCAGGCGGCGCGCCGAGCCGATGCGGAGTCCAGGCAACTCGCCGTGCTGTTCGTCAACCTCGATGACCTGAAGTCGGTGAACATGGCCGCCGGGCGCCCGACCGGCGACTACGTGCTGCGACAGTCCGCGAAGCGCCTGCGCGCGTTGGTCGAGCCGTTCATGGCGGCTCGACTGATCGGCGACGAATTTCTGCTGCTCATGGCCGACGATCCCCAGCCCCGGGATGCGGCCGCGCTGGCGATGAAAATCCAGGCGTCGATCGACAAGCCGTTCCCGGTGGAACGAGGCGAGTTGTCGCTGAGCTGCTCGGTCGGCATCGCCATGTACCCGGAGCACGGCGCGCTGTCGACCATGATCGCCCACGCCCAAGCCGCCATGGGGGAGGCGAAAGCCGCTGGCGGCGCGAGTTACGCGTTCTTCGAGCCGCGCATGGTGCACGGCAGGCGTGATCAGTTGGAGCTGCTCAAGGACCTGCGGCGCGCGCTCGACATGAAGCAGCTCGAGCTCGTCTACCAGCCCAAGATTCACGCAGCGAGCGGTGAGATCACCGGCGCGGAAGCGCTGCTGCGCTGGAACCACCCGACGCGCGGAATGATCAGCCCGGTCGTCTTCATTCCGATGGCCGAGCGGTACGGGCTGATCGTGCCGCTCGGCGCCTGGGTGATCGACGAGGCCTGCCGCCAGATACGCGCATGGCGCGACCTCGGCTTGCGGATGAAGGTCGCGATCAACCTGTCGGTGCACCAGCTGCGACAGCCCGATCTGGCAAGCCAGATCGCTGGTGCGCTCGAGACGCACCAAGTCAATCCCGACCTCGTCACCTGCGAAATCACCGAGAGCAGCGCGATGGAAGACGTGCCGACGACCATGCGCGTGCTCGGCGACCTCGACCGGCTGGGCGTTCACATCTCGATCGACGATTTCGGCACCGGGCACTCGAGCCTTTCTCACTTGCGAAAGCTTCCGGCGGACGAGCTCAAGATCGACCGCAGTTTCGTGATGGACCTGGAAACCAGCGAAGACGCCCGCAAGGTAGCGCTCGCTGTCGTGAACCTGGCCAAGGCGCTCAACCTCAAGGTGGTGGCCGAAGGCGTGGAGACCGAAGGACAGAACCGGATCCTGCGCGAGATGGGCTGCGATCAGCTTCAGGGCTTTTTGTTCGCGCGGCCCATGTCGGCCAAAGCCATCGCGCTTTGGGCGATGGAAGACAAAGGCCCGCGGGTCATGAACTTTCGGGCCTCGCTCTTCAAGGCGACGGAGATCGGGAGCACGGCGCCGGCGGCACTCGGTTGATCGAGTCGCCTCTTATGGCTGAACCGTGTCGATCACCAGCGGCAAGCCGTCGCTGCGCGTGCCGAGCGCCGCGCTCTCGCCGCGCAGGTCGCCGGGTTGCGGCATCGCGTTGCCGGAGCGCGAGATGCGCGCGCCGACGATCACGCGTGCTGCGCTCGAGAGCCGGGTCTGCGGCGACATCGCGAGGCTGTCGTCGAGCGTGAACGTGAACGGCAGGTCGGCGACCGTGCGGCGGACGATCGCGAGCGGCATGCGTGGGCCCTCGGTGGCGCGCGCAAAGACGAACACCGTGTCGGTCGGCGCGGCCTTCGCGGCGAGTGCCGGCGCGAGGCTGACGCGCCCGGTGATGCGCGCTCCGGTGATGGCGGCGGGCGGTTCCGTTGTCGTGGCTGGTGTCGTCGCCGTCGTCGACGGTGGGGCCGCCGACGCCACCCCCGCCTCGCCGCCGGCCTCACGCGCTGCGATCAGGCTGCGGTCGAGCCCGGCCGCGAACTCGGTGCCGACGGGCGCGAGGTCGCGCGCCTGCTGCCAAAAGCGCCGTGCGGCCGTGAAGTCTTTTCGCTCGAAGGCCGCGCTGCCGGCGAGCGCGAGTGCCTTCAGGTTCTTCGGATCGATGCGCAAGGCCGCGGCGATCAGCCGCTCGGGCTCACCAGCAGTGCGCTGGCCCTGCAGCACAGCGAGCACGTCGGCGCGGTCGGCGAGCAATTGCG